>NZ_JBCNFP010000006.1:0-40721 GCF_050481165.1 Paenibacillus cisolokensis | reverse complement strand
TCCGCAAGCAGGACAAACTGCTTGCGGACGGCCCTTCTTCCCGTTCCGCCGGATTGATGAATCAGCGGCGGCGGCGCCTGGCGACGTACATTTTCCATTGATACTGGATAAAGCATCCGATGCAAAAGCCGAGAATGGCCACGAATGCAGCGAGCGCAACCATCGCCGTGAACACATAGGCCGCCGTCGTCCATTCCAGCGCATAACTGACAAGCGCCAGCAGCAGGAAGCCTACTGCCATCCATTGATTGAATTTCTGCTGTTCCTTGTCCTCCGGAACGTAATGCGAAGGCGGCTTGCGCAAAAACAGCTTCGCCAGCCGCATAACCGGATTGAAATCGAAGAGGACGCCGGCGATGCCGGCCGCGAGCGGGATCGCCAGAACCCAATAATAGCCCGAAAGCCAGGCGATCAGCACGGAGATGACGATCACCCATTGATTCGTTCGAACGAGCGGACGGGGAATGATAGACGCAGCGTCACTCACTTTTATCCGACCTTTCCACTTGGTTTGCAATGTTTGCAACTATTATACAGGGAAACGGACCGATTGTGAATGACCTTTCAAGCGTTATCGCTCGTACCAATAACCGGGAATTCCCTTTGTCAAACGCAGCAGCGCCTCCAAATAATAGTAGTCTCCCCAGATCATGAAGTCGTCCGGACCGCGGCCGCCGCGGACATGGTACGAGCCGTGCCGGAGCAATCCTTCCGCGTCCGGCGCGCCGATCGTCGCATAATTTCGAACGAGCGACGTCATCGCACGCTGCACGGAACCGGTGAGCAGCTCGCGGTCCGCGTCATCTTCCGCAAGATGGCCGACAATCTCCAGCATCCCGCAGGCGGCGATGGCCGAAGCCGAGCTGTCGCGCGGCGTACCGGGCAGGACCGGGGCGTCGAAATCCCAGTATGCGACATGATCCTCGGGCAAATGCGCGATGAAGTAGCGGGCTGCGCGCTTCGCCGTGTCCAGATACAGCGGGTTGCCCGTGTACCGGTACGATAAGGCGAAGCCGTAAATCGCCCAGGCCTGTCCCCGCGTCCAGGTCGAGCCGTCATGATAGCCCTGATGCGTCCCTCCGCCGATCGGCCGGCCGTCAGCAGGATCGAAGTAGAAGGTGTGATAGGAGGAATCGTCCCCCCGCATCAAATACCGTCTGCTCTTGTCCGCGTGGACGACCGCCGCCTGCCGGTACCGTTCGTCGCCCGTCTGCCCGTATGCCCAGTACAGAAGCGGAATGTTCATCATGCAGTCGATAATGATGCGGCCCCCGTTTTTCGGGTCCCCCTTCGGTCCCCATGCCTGAATATACTGCCCTTCTTCCCGCCAGCGGAGCATCAGCTGATCGGCCGCCTGCAGCGCAAGCCGCCTCCCCGCCTCGTCCCGTTCGACGATCCAGGCCGCCAGCGCGGACGGCATGTACAGAAAGCCGATATCGTGATGGTCCAGGCTGCGCTTTGCCTCAAGCCGTTCCCGGAACAGCCCGACATGCTTCATGGCCGTGTCCCGGAACGCCGGCTCTCCCGTATATTCGTAACAAAGCCAGATCATGCCCGTATAGAAGCCTTCGATCCAGTCGTTGCTGTCCCCCCATTCATAGCGCTCCCCGTTCGCAATATGGGGAAACGCCAGGCCGAACCGTTCCATATTCGCTTTCGTCTTCGCCACGGCGTCTTCGATCGCCTGCTGCCACATGAATTCGCGCCTCCTATTCTTTGATTGCGCCGATCATGACGCCCTTCACAAAATATTTTTGCAGAAACGGGTACAAAAACAGAATCGGCAGCGTCGCCACCATAATCGTCGCATACTTGATCGTCTCGCCGATCGGCATCCGGTCGCCGCCGCTGACCGACGTCATCATGCTGCCCGTATCGTTCTGAATCAAAATTTCGCGCAATATAAGCTGCAGCGGGAACAGTTCGCGATTGCGCAAATAGATAAGCGCGTCGAACCATTTGTTCCAGTGCCAGACGCCGTAGAACAGCACCATGACCGCGATGACCGGCAAGGACAGCGGAATGACGATCCGGAACAATATCGTCCAGTCGCTCGCGCCGTCGATCCGCGCCGATTCCTCCAGCGCAACCGGCACCGCCTGGAACGAAGTGCGCATGACGATCAGGTTCCACGTCGTCATCGCGCTCGGAATGATCAAAGCCCAGTACGAGTCGAGCAGCCCGATATTTTTGACCAGCAAATATCTCGGAATGAGCCCGCCGTCGAAAAACATCGTCAGGACGATCATCATCATCGCCGCATTTTTCCACATTACATTCTGGCGGGACAGGGCGTATGCGCCGAGCGACGTCATCAGAATATTGAGCGCAGTTCCGACAACGACGTAAAATATCGTATTCAAATACCCCGAAACTATATTCGGATTTTCGAATACCATCCGGTACGAATCGAGCGTAAAGCCTTTCGGCCACAGCAAAATGCCCCGATGCTGCACGAAATCCGACGGGATGCTGACGGAGGCGAACAGCACATACAGAAACGGATACAGCGTCACGACGGACAGCAGGACGAGCAGCGCCGCATTGGTGGCGTCAAACGCCCGTTCGCCGGCAGATCTTGCGATTTTCATTGCGCTCCCCTCCCTACCACAGCTTCGTGTCGGTAAACCGCTTGCTCATATAGTTGGCCGCGACCAGCAGCGCGAAGTTGATAACCGAATTGAACAGGCCGACAGCGGCGCTGAAGCTGTAGCTCGCTTCCAGTATCCCTTTGCGGTAGACGTAAGTGCCGATGACGTCGGCCGTCTCGTAGGTCATCGGATTGTACATCAGCAAAATTTTCTCGTCCTGCAGCGCCATGAAGGAGCCGATCCGCAAAATGAGCAATATGATAATGGTCGGCAAAATGCCCGGCAGCGTCACGAGCAGCGCCTGCTTCCAACGCCCCGCCCCGTCCACCTTCGCCGCTTCATACAGAGACGGATCGATATTGGAAATGGCGGCCAAATAAATGATCGAGCCCCAGCCGATGCCCTGCCAGACCGCCGACGAAATATAGATGGTGCGGAACCATTCCATCAGCCGCATGAACGGGATCGGATCTCCGCCGAACATGACGATCAGCTGGTTGATCAGGCCGTCCATCGCCAGAAAATCGACGAGCATGCCGACAACGACGACAACGGAAATAAAATGCGGCAAATAGGTGATCGATTGCACGGTCCGCTTGAACACCCGATGGCGCACTTCGTTCAGCAGCAGCGCCAGGACGATCGAGGCCGGGAAGACAAAGATCAGATCGTAAAGGCCGAGCAGCACCGTGTTGCGCAATATCCGCCAGAAGAAGAAGCCGTTGAAAAAATCCTGAAAATGCTGCAGGCCGATCCACGGGCTGTTCCAGATGCCAAGACCTGCGGAAAAGTTTTTAAAGGCGATTTGAATGCCGTACAGCGGCCCGTAATGAAATACGGCGTAAAACGCGATGACAGGCAGCAGCATCAAATAGATGGTCGAGTTTCGGCGAAAATCTTTGACCACTTTCGTTCCGAACGTCTGCCGGCTGCCGCTCGTTTCCGTAGACCAAGCCTGTTCTTTCAGCTGCACCTTCTGCCCTCCTCATGCGGAAAGCGCGTGCCGAGATCCGTGCCGGGACAAACGGTAACGCCGATCCGGCACGCGCAAATCCTGTGCGATTAGCGGTTGTCGAATCGATCGAGCGCCGCCTGCTGAATCCGGACCGCCTCTTCGACGCCCATGCCTTTCAGCGTTTCCACGAATCTGTCGAACTGGTCGAGCGATTCGACGCCCATAATAAACTTGTTCACCATTTCGTCGTAATACGTCTGCACCTCGTTCATGATGGAAGCATAGCGCGAGCTTTCTTCCGCCGTCGGCGTCACGACTGGCATAAGCCGGTCGTTTTTGGCTTTCATCCAGGTTTCGATCGCCTCCCGCTGTTCGGGCCGCGACGCATACTGTTCAACGTAACGGCGGTCCTGCACGAAAGCACCGGAATAGTTCGCCTGAATATATTTGGCCATCGCCTGGGTTACCGGGAGATCCGGATTGTTCATAATTTCGTCGGTATAGGTCGGGTAACCGTCGATCATTTCGTAGCTGACGCCCTCGACGCCGAAATTGAACAGCATATGACCTTCTTCCCCGTATCGGAAATCGAGCCATTTGACCGTTTCTTCCGGGTTCTTGTTCGACGTCGTAATCGCCGCCCCGGCGCCGTTAAACGGCGAATCCTTCTGGCCGAGCAGCGGCGTATCCCCTTTGTTCAGCACGACGTTCGGCGCGGCGGCGAGCTTGAAGCCGGGAATGGTGTTGGCCGCCAGGTCGGTATACCGGCCGAGGCTGCTGCCCATATATCCCATAAATACGCCCACCTGATTGCCCGTCACCTTGGCATCCTTCAGCGTGCCGTCCGTAGCGGCGTAATCCGGATCGATCAGCCCTTCGGCGTACCATCTGTTCATCGTGGCCAAATATTCCTTGAATTCCGGCTGGATCGGACCGTATCGGACTTCGCCGTCCACCTGATAAAATCCGGTCGTAATCCCCCAGGCGCCGATGAAGGCGTGGTTGATGTTCGTCATCGACAGCTCGAGCAGCAGCGGAATTTCGTCCGCCTGGCCGTTGCCGTTCGGATCGCCGTTTTTAATCGCTTTCAATGTTTCGTACCATTCGTCTATCGTTTCCGGCATTTGCAAATTCAGCTTCTCCATCCAGTCCTGCCGGACAATGATGCCGTTGAACGTCAGCAAGTAATCGTCTCCGCGAATGAACGGAAAGACGTAGATGTTGCCGTCATCGGTCGTGATCTGCTTTTTGTAGTCCGGATTCTCGTTCAGCACTTTGCTCAAATTGGGAGCGTGCTGTTCGATCAGCTCGTTCAGGCGGATGATCGTCTTGTCGGCGATCGCCTTGTCCGGTCCGCCCGACACGGTAGCCCAGTTGTATTCGATGACATCCGGCAAATTGCCCGACGACACCATAATGTTGAACGAATCTTTGATTTGTCCCGCCGGCGGATGCTGGAATTCCACTTTCGTGCCCGTACGTTTCTCCAGCTCCTGATAGGCGGCGATGCCGTTCGCGTCTTGCATCGTGGCCGCAGCATTGCCGTTCAGCTCCACCCAATAGGTCAGCTTCGCCGGGTAGCCGACTTCTTTCCGTTCGGTCCCCTCCGAGTCCGTCCCCTTATCCCCTGTCCCGGTGTCTGCGGGCGACGAACCGCCGCCGCTGCAGCCGGCGATGACCGCCATGACGAGCATCAGGATCGCCGCCTGTACGGCCCGATTCCGTTTCGTTTTCATCGTTGCCTCATTCCTCCTTCTCTCCCCTTGAAAATTTATGCGCTTCCTGTCGGCCGGCGAAGTCCGGCCATGACTCGATTCTAGGCAAGAGCGGGCAAGCCGTATACCGTACGATTTCATGATCCGCTATCCGCATTTAAGATTCCGCATAATCGTCTGTTAAGATCCGTTTCAGGAACGAAGCATGTCCCGGTATTTGCCCGGCGTTATCCCTTCGTATTTTTTGAAAACCCGGATAAATCCGACATCGTTGGCATATCCGACCGAGCGGGCGATTTGCGAAATGGTATGCTTCGACTCCTTCATCAGCTGCTTGGAACGTTCGATCCGCACCTGCGCCAAATAATCCGTCAAATTGGTGCCGCTATGTTTTTTGAAGAAGGCGGACAAATAAGGCGGCGTAATGTTGAAGTGATCGGCGATCGAGACCAGACCGATCATCGCGTCGCCATGATGCTCGTCGATGTAGCTTTTGATTTTTTCCAGCATGACGGCCGCAGCGTCGCCCCGCTGTTCCTGGACATGCAGGCAGACTTTCTCGAACATCGCGCATACGTTGCGGTACAGCTCTTCCACCGAGCCCGCTTCGTTGATGCTTTCCAGCGGCTTCCGGGCGGAACCGAACATGTCCTCGTATTTCAAATTCAAGGCGTTGAGCAGCTTGAACAGCGTGCTGACCAGATTGGCGAAGAGCAGCCGGCCAAGCTCCGGCGTCATCGGCTTTTCGCCGAAATTGTTCCGGTACAGATTGCGGATGATGCTTTCCGCCGTTTTGTTATCACCGCTTTTCACCGCGTTGATCAGCTGAATCTCCGTTTCCAACGGGAAATCGTAATAGTCCTCCGCCTTGTTTCTCATTTCCTCGTACAGCAGCACCGGCTTGTAAGCCGTAAAAATCGAATATTCGAGCGCCTTCATGCTTTCGGCGAAACAGCTGGCGATCGGTTCGAGTCCGTGCCGGATACTGCTGATTCCGACGGTTGTCGACGTCTTGAATCGCTGGCCGATAACGGTCTGCAGCCGATCCGCCCAGTCGTACAGATCGGCGACGCCGTAATGCTCGGGCATGTTGAGCACGACAGCGATCAGATCTTTCCCGATCTCCACCGGATAAGAGACGGCGAACGGTATTTCTTCGGCCACTTTTCCCGTGACGAAACGGATAAGCGCCCATTCGCCTTCCGTATCGCCCCGGATGAATTCGCTTGCGTCCCGCAGCCCGACAGCGGCAACGCAGTAGCAGGGATAAGGGAATGAAACGCCCATAAACGCCAGCGATTCGGTCGACAGCTCCCGGACATTGACGTATCCCTTCAGCAGGCGGGCGATAAAATTGGAACGAATGACCGGCGTTTGCCTGGACAGCTGTTCCGCCATTTCGGTCTGTTTCTCGAAGGAATCGGCGACCGCCGACTTGATATAGTCGTATTCGTTCCGGACGCGATGCGCCGGCGCCGGCTTGGACTGCCGGATAAACCGGATAATGTCCCGCAACGGATTGTACGCGCGATAGGTCATGTACACGCACGCCGCCGCTCCGGCGATCAGGTAAACCACGAGCACGCCTATGGCCATCCGCTTCATGCCGTTTACTTTCGCCCAGAACACTTCCTCGGGCACGACGGAGACGTATTCCCAACCGCTGGCCGCCGAATGCACGGACAGCGTCATCATCCGGCCGCCGTCTTCGCCGTCGCCCTCCGTCTTCTGCGGGTTGCCGCCGTAGCTCATAATGACTTGTCCGCTCGCGTCTTTAATGTAGATCGTTCCATGGCTCGCTTTCGTAATTTTCTCCAGCAGCGCGGCGATTTGGCGCTCGTCGATGAAGATGGCCAGCATCCCTTTCGGGTCGGACTTCTCCCCAAAAGGAAGCGCTTGCAAAAACGTCAGCATCCGTTTCTTTCTCGCGGCGTTCCCCACTTCGGCAATCGGCAAAAAGCCGTTGTAATGGCCGACATGCAAAATGTCCGTTTTCCATTGCTCGTAGGTCATCCCGTCGTAACCGTAAACGCCGGAATAAAACATGGCCGAATTCGACTTCATGCTGGGGGTGACAATCATATCGCTTTCCCGGAAATAGACATAGAAGTCGCTGACGAAGCTGCTGCTGTTGCGGTAACGCGCCAATTCACGCATGAAATCCAGATAGGCGTAATGATCCGTACCGCTGCTCGGAGCCCCCGACCGCAAGAGCGAATCGAGCTTCGGGTGCGACGTAATATTGCGGGCGATGAGATGCATTTCGTCCAGGCGGCCGTCCACCACTTGCTTCGCCTGTTCGATCAGCGCCAAATTCGCATGGTTCGCGTTTTGTTCCATCACTTTCTCGATTTGTGTGTACAATACCCCGAAAACGGCCACTGGCAGCAGCAGAACCGCCAAATAGGAAAGGAGCAGCGCGGCTAACACATTCATGCGACTTGAAGAACGACCCGTTGCGCGTGTGCGAGTTTCCGTTTTCGACATTCCCGATTTCCCTCCCGCCATATGCAGCTTTCATCTCATCATAAATGTTCCGAAACCGCATTGAACACCATTTCTTAAATACTGATTATCCATCATAAATATTGCAAATCGGGAGAATGATTCGGAAACAACCGGGCTCGCAGTCAAGCGTTTCGCCGGCAGTCTGATGCCGCGCGAGGAAATCACGACGATGGGCCGGCTGCACGATTTGGAAACGGGGATTCTTTATTGGAAGGCGAGGATTCGGTCGGGGGGCTGCTCGTCTATGCGGATAAGGAACGGTACATGTTGAATACGATTCGCGAAAGCGGATCAGGTCAAATGGCGGTATTTCGCTTCATTCGCTTTCCATCTGTGCGCTGCCAGCACCATTCCGATCGTCATATATACGACGAACCATATCAGCATGCTGACAGCGAAATCGCCTCTGTCGAACAACGCCTGCCTGAATTCGGACACGGCGATCTCGATCAGCGTGACGGCCAGCCACACCGCATAAAGCGGCAGGCCGAAAAGCAATCCCCTCGTCATCACATACCTGCCCTTTCCTTTCCGGCGGACAGCCGTCCATCTTGCTACGAAACCCTGCTCTCTCTTGCCGTGCCCCTCTATGCCGGACATGCACAACTTCCCCTCTCGCTCTATTTTGTGAAACCTTAAGCCTTCGAAAGACGTATGTTGATAACTATAGTATATGAAGAGCCAACTGGTAAAGAGAGGAGTGCATGCCACTATGTGGATCGCATTGGCTTGCGCAGCCGTCGTCCTGCTGTTTGTCATTATCCTGTACAACAATCTGGTCGCCGCAAGAAACAATGTCAAGGAGGCGTTCGCCGCGATCGACGTCTATTTGCAGCAGCGTTTCGACGCGCTCTGCAATATTGCGGAGGCGGTCGTCGCTTACGCCCGCCATGAACGCGAGACGCTGAACGAGATTACGAGGCTGCGGAACGAACTTGCTATCATGAGCGACGACGAGAAAGTCGAGGCATACCGCAAATCGGATCGGCTCGTCGAAAGATTGACGCTGCAGGTGGAAAACTACCCGGATCTGAAAGCCAGCGACAACTATATCCATCTGCAGAAAACGGTTAACGATCTGGAGGAGAAGCTGTCCGCCAGCCGCAGAACCTATAACGCCCGCGTGAACAAGTACAATACGATGATTCAGATGTTCCCGGCCAATATGCTGGCCGGCGCGTTGGGCTTCACCCCCAAAGAGCTGCTCGAAATCGACGAGTCCAAAAAACAAGACGTGGATTTGAAATCCATTCTGCGGGGGTAGCGCGTGTTTCCGTCTTATGAAGAGCTGATCGTCGCGCTGCGTCCCCATATCGAAGAGTTGGAGGCGGATCGTGCCGGATACCGCAGAACGCTGCGCCAGGGGCTGGTCGTGATCGCCATTGCGGTCGCGCTGTCGGCGGCGACGCTGCTGACCGGCTATGGGCAGGCGATCGTCCTGACCGGTATCGTCGGCCTGACCGCCATTATCGTAACCGCTTTTTTTCTTATGCGCCGATACGCCGCTTTCCGCCGGAAATTCAAGGATATTCTCGTCACGGGCATCGTCCGGGAGCTCGTCGGGAACTGCTCCTTGCCGAACGAGACGAGCGATTACGAATACCGCTGGAACTATCTCAGCGATTACCGGATCAGCGACAGCCATATCCGGGACTGCTGCTTGTTCGAAGAGCGAATCGACGAAATCGACGGCGAAGATCTGTTCCAGGGCAGGCTCGGTCTGACAGACTTCGAATTTTCCGAGCTCAGGCTTGTCCGGATCGAACGCCGTACGAACGCCAAAGGCCAGCAAACGACGCGGCGGGTCACCGTATTTGACGGCGTGCTGTTCGTCGCCGACTTCCACAAATCGTTCCGGGGGGTGACGCTCCTTTTGGCGAACGGCTTTTTCGGCGGCGGCAGCTTTCTCAACCGGATCGGCAATGCGCTCGGCAACGCCTTCCGATCTGTGAAAATTAACCATATCAAGCTGGAAAACGACGACTTCAACCGTCTGTTTATTACGAATACGACCGACGAAGTTGAAGCCCGCTACATTTTGTCCGCCAATTTTATGGAACGTTTGTTGAAATTCAAGGAAGCCCACCCGCAAAAGGTGGAGGCGGCCTTCGTCGGCTCCAAAATGTATGTGGCCATCTCAAGCGGCAGCAATTATTTCGAGCCGAATATTCGCCGCCCCGTCGACCGGCAAGTGAGGCGCATTCGCGACGAATTCGTGTTTTTCTTCGGCCTGATCGAGCTGTTCGACTTGAATACGAGAATATGGAGCAAATGACAAACGAGCAGGCACCTGAAGCCTGCTCGTTTGTCGGCCTTTGGCGGCGGAGCGTTTACCACTCCAGCGTCACTTCGACGCCTTCCGGCGCTCCGGGATAACGGACCAGCGCCGTACCCGACGCCGGATCATAGCTCAGCTTTGCGTCCGCGCTTCCGGCCGTCGCCCGGCGCGGCGGTTGCGGCACGAAAATGCGGGTGCTGACGTTCACGCCCGACGGCGCCTCCGACACGAAAGCGATCCGTCCGGCATCCTGCCTTTCGTCCCGGATGCGCGACGAGCTGACCACAACGCAAGGCCTGCCGTCCTTCCGTCCCCGCTCCAGATCATAGAGCAGGGCGTCTTCCCCCGGCTTAAGCGTCACCGTCCGGAGCACCGGAAGCCCGGCCTCGAACAGATCGACGAACGTCCCGTTCAGCTTCACCGGCCGCGGCGTTTCCTCCTCCGTCTCATCCAGGACATGGACGATTAAGTACGGACCGCGCCTGATCTTGAGGGCGTTCGCCGGTTTGAAATCGCCGCCTTCCCCGCGCAGCGCAAGCGCCCGGCGGACGACATCCCGTACCTGCCTGGCGCCTTCTGCGGAGCGGGACAGCGCAGCAGGGTCGAGCGGCAGGACGATGACGCCGCCTTCCCCGACCCGGTGCTCTCCTTCCGCCGGATCGCGGCCGAGTCCCAGCGACTCGAACAGATGCTGCTCCGGCCGTTCGTACGCCCGGTTCCCGGAACCCCGGTTCCACCACTCGCGAACGTTGTGGAACGGATCGGAGCCGTCTCCGACATAAACAAGCACGCCGCCTTCCCTCACCCACTGGCCGAGCGCATGGTGAATACCGGGATGCTCCGGCTTCATGAATTCGTAGCTGAGCAGCAGCACGCGGTATCCGTCCAGATAACCCGGGAACGGCACCAGATTGTCGAGCTGTATCGGCCGCAGCGGAATGCCGGATTTCACGAGCGGCAGCGCCATGCCGTAAAATCGGGACCAATCGAGCAGCTCCCGCTGCCCGTCCGTCAGCGCATCGGTCGTGGCCGTGCCGTCGTATTTGAACGGTTCCCCTTCGTCCTTGCCCTGCGCGATGACGTCTCCCCGCTGGTACATGGCCGAATTGGCCAGACACAAGCCGATTCCCGACGTGTAGGATGCGCCGTCTGCTCCCTCTTCCTCATGACGATGCATGTCGCGAAGAACGTTCATGACGGTAAGCAGAACGGTGGCGTAATCGGCCGGGATCGTCTCCTTGCCTTGACCGTTCTCGGCCGGATAACTCCCTTCGAAGACGCGGCGCGGCCACGGACAAACTTCATATTGCCGAACATGCGGATGAAGCAGGGAGGCAACGACGGTCGACCGGTAATTTTTGCGGTAATCGCTCCAGGTATGGCGCGGGTTGTCCTCCACCGGATCGTGGAGGAACCACATCTCCCGCCCCGTGCCCCGCGTCAACTCCTGCATGATGCCGTATTCCAGATACGCCGTCTCGAACGTCCGCTCGCGGCGCACCCCTTGATAGACGTTGGGCGTCCGCGCCGTCCCCGTCCACACCTGGGCGATGAAGCCGTCGCATGACGGCATCGTGACGAGGAGCGCTTCGGGGCTGACGATCCGCCACTGCGTATAGTTGATCAGACTGTGCGTCGGGACGTAGAACCGCACCGTTCGGCCGTGCTCGGCCAGCGCGTATTCCTTCATCCGGCTGCAAAGCCGGTCGAGCGCGCGGCCGTACATGGCGGCTTTCAGCCTGGACGCCCGGTACTGGGCGTCCGGGGAGGAGTGGGGAGGAATCCACTCCTCCCCGTAGTAATTCAGCCATTCCCGCTTGAACGCCTCCGAATAGCCCGCCTGCGCCCAAAATTCCGGCTCTTCCAGATGGATCGCTTCCACGCCGCAATCGATCGCGCGCTTGATTTTCACGGCCAAATAGTCGGTGAAGCTGTTCGTCGGCACCATATACGGCACATCTTTGCCGTGAAGAAGATGGTTGCCCTCGCGGTCCTTTTGGGCTTCGTCCCAATGATCGCGCCCGTCGAAGCGGCCGTACAGGTAGTCCTGATATTCGCCCCAGGAGACACCGGTCATCAGATGGATCGTATACCCGGCTTTCTTCCACCCTTCGATCCGCTCCGGCAGGTCGTCCGAGATGCCGTATACCATGACGAAATCGGTGCGCAAATCGTACTTCGGCCCGTACGGCCGCGACTCCTGAAACCCGGTCCACTCGGGACGCACCTTCGCTGTTCGGTTCATGACATGCAGCCTCCTTTAGGCCGATACCTTCAGTTCGGCATTTGCAGCTTCACGATTTCCTTGCCTTTCAGGTTTTCGTTAACGAATTGTATCGCTTCCGGATACCCCGTCTTATTCATTTGCCCGCGCAGATCGTTCAGCAGCCGCAGCGCGTCCTCGTCGGTCTTGGCATAAATCGCCTGTTCCCATACGTCCCCGATTTTGTCCATCGACGGTTTCAGCGCCTCCCATTGCGGCGACTTGATGATGACATCGCCCGGATTATACGCGGAGATGACGCTGATGCCGTTCGGGCGGAGAATGCTGCGCGCGTTCTCCATCGCCGCGATCCGGTCCTGATCGGCCCAAATATCGCCGCCCGCGACGGAATTGATGCGATCCTGACCGGTAAGCGATTCCAGACCGATGCTGATTCCTTCGTTCTTCCTCACCTTGCCGGTCGTGTCGGCCGCGAACTTGTCGAACCATTCCTTCTTCGCCACCGGTTTGCCGTTCTCCACCTCCCAATGCGTCCCCTGCACGCCGTAACGGGCCAGCATGAAGCCTTCGTCGGACGCCAGAAAATCGAGCAGCCGGAGCGCGGCGTCGACGTCTTTGCACGCTTTCGTAATGACGGTGACGTTATTGCCCTGTATCGCCAGATCGACAGGCCGATCCGGTTCGGCTCCTGCCCGCTCCAGCGGGCCGACCGGCACATAATCGCTGCCCGGATGCTGCTTCACGTAGTCTTTGGACGCATCGAGGATGGCCGGATAGTGGGCGGCCAATACCGCGATGCGGCCCTGCTTGATTTTCTCGTTGGCGATCGGGTCCGTCTGGGTGAACGCTTCCGGGTCGAGCAGCCCTTCGGCGATCAGCTTCCGGTAATACAGCGTATAGTCTTCGTACGCTTGGGTGAAAAAGCTGTGCTCCACCGTACCGTCGCCTTTGTCGACATAACCGGCGCCATAGAACATCGAGCTGCCGATGCCGACGGCCCAGCCGTTGTGGAAACCGCCAAGCGGGATGACGGGCATGCCGTTCTCGGTCAGATTGGTGTCTTTGATTTTTTTCAGGAAGCTGTATAGATCGCCCTTCGTTTTGATCGATTGCGGATCGACCCCGATCTTCTCCGCAATGTCCTTGCGTACGTAGAAGCCGTACAGCCAGTCCATGGCGTCCTCGTCGGACGCGGGGTGGTTCTGGTACAGCAAATACTTCTTGCCGTCATAAGCGTCGAACGCTTTCTCGTACAGCGCGGGCGGCACATTCTCCTTGGCAACCGCCTTGGCCAAATTCGGGTATTGATCGAGCTTATCCGTCAGATCGACGAGTTGTCCCTCCTTGGCCGCCTTGATAATGCCGTCCAGCTCGCCGCCCCATGCCGGACCGGTGTAAATGTCGGGAAGATCCTGCGTCGCGAATATCGTGTTGACCTTCTCCACTTCGCTTCCTTTCGTGTACTCCCATTCGATCGTAACGCCGGTTTTCTCCTTGATCACCTGCTCGACGGGCGTCATGTCGACATCCGCGCCGGTGGAGCCGTTCCAGTTGTGCAAAATTTTAAGCTTGACCTCCTTGGCCGATGTCCCGCCGTCTTTGTCCGAAGACCCCGATTCCCCGCCGCCGGTGCAGCCGGCCAGCATTCCCGCGAGCAGAGCAGCCGCCAGCAGCATCGAGACGTTTCTTAGCCGTTTGATCCTCATAAGCAATAAGCACCCTCCCGATATACGTTTATGATAAAGCTGCGCCTATACGACGATTGTCCGCATGCGGCGAGCCTTTACCCTTGTGCAGCGCCAAAGCCGCTTCAGCCTTTGACCGAACCGATCATGACGCCTTTGACAAAATACCGCTGTAGAAACGGATAGACGCACAAAATCGGAAACACCGTGATCACAAGCAGCGCCATCCTGAGCGACTCCGGCGTCGCGCCCGCCATATTGACGCCCACCGTCTATCCGCCCTGCTGAGCCGCCCGCTGCATCGAGGATGACAGCGCTTCCGCTTCCATCAGCATTTCCTGAAGCAGCGTCTGAACGGGAATAATGTCCTTGTTCGACACGTAATAGGCGCCCGAAAACCAGTCGTTCCAATGCGCGACCCCGATGAACAGCGAGATGGTGGCGAGCACCGGACCCGACAGCGGGACGATAATGCGCAGGAAAATGCCCAGATCGCCGTAGCCGTCGATGCGGGCCGACTCTTCCAGCTCCTCGGGAATGGCCTGCAGAAACGTGCGGATGATGACGATATGCATAAAATTGAACAGCATCGGGATGACGTACACCCAGAACGTGTTGATCAGATGCAGCTTCTGCAGCGTGATGAAGTACGGGATGAACCCCGCGCTGAAAATCGTCGGCAAAAAAATGTAGAAGGCGAAAAACGACCGTCCCGGAAGCTTCCGCTTCGACAAGGCGTAAGCCATCAGCGTGCAGAGCGATACGTGCAGCAGCGTTCCGATCAGCGTGCGCAGCAGCGTAATCCGGTAGGCCTTCCAGATGCGGACGTTGTCGAACACTTCCACATAATTTTCCAGTGTAAATTTGCGCGGGAAAAAATATAGGGCCCCCATCATCGAATCTTTGCCGTCGTTCAGCGAATAAACGAGAATATAAATGAACGGATAGATCATCGCAAAGCCGAACAGCGTCAAGATGGCGTAATTGAACAGGCCGAACAAGGAAAACGGTCGTTTCCGCACCGCGAATCACTCCTTAGAAGAGGGATACGTCGCTGACCTTCCTGGCGATCCGGTTGACGGTCAGAATGAGGATCAGGGCGATGACGCTCTGGAACAGACCGACCGCGGCGGCATAGCTGAGCCTTCCCTCCCGGATGCCGGAATTGATGACATGCACGTCGAGCACGCTGCCGATGGATGCCGTCGCCGGCCCGTTCAGCAGCAGCAGCTGCTCGTACCCGGCGCTCATCAGGCTGCCGGTCGCCAGGATGAACAAAATGACGGCGACGTTGCGTATGCCCGGAAGCGTCACATGCCAGATTTGCCGAAAACGGTTGGCGCCGTCGATTTTGGCCGCTTCGTAAAGCTGCTGATCGATGCCGGCGATAGCGGCCATGTAGATGATCGAGTTCCAGCCGATATTTTTCCAAACCTCCGAGCCTACGATGATTTGATAAAACCAGGTCGTATTGTTCAGAAACCGGATCGGTTCCATGCCGAACGACGCCAGCAGATCGTTGACCGGTCCGCCGTACGGCGTCAGCAGCCGCTGCATCAAGGTTACGACGACGATCCAGGAAACGAAGTAAGGCAAATACGAAAGCGTCTGCACGACTTTTTTGAATTTGAGGTTGCGAACCTCGTTCAGCATAATGGCCAGAATGATCGGCAGCGGGAAGCCGATCAGCAGCTTCAGCATGCTGATGACAACCGTGTTGCGAATCAGTTCGTACGACTGGTAGTAATCGAAAAATTGCCGAAAATATTTCAAGCCGGCCCACGGGCTCCCGGTAAACCCGCCCGAAAACATAAAATCGCGGAAGGCGACCTGGATGCCGAAAAGAGGAACGTACGAGAAAAGAAAAAACCAGATAATGCCGGGCAGCATGAACAAATAAAACCATCTGTGCCGCCAAATCCGTTTCCACAGCAAGGATGCCGACATTCGCTCAACCTCCTTGAATCATGTTCACATCGCCGTTTCGCATGATCGTCGTCATTGCTTATGACCTTTCCATATATTTAATATGATTTTGTTAACAGGAAAATGAGGAGGAATGCGAACGAGCGAATTTTTTTCGCCGCGGCATGCCCGATCGCCGAAATGTAGGGATTCGGTCGCATCATACAACCGGATTCGCATATCCTTGGAACCAATTCCGCTCAACAGGCTGTCATTTTATCGGAACGTTTGTCGAAGCTCTTGCCGTAGTTATATATCAATATATTATATATATGTTTAGGAGGTGTCGTTTGAAACGAAAAAAGTGCCGCAAAGGAGGCGAATCCGGAAAGGCCGCGAGAACGGCAGCTCCGCCATCCCATACAGGACGAGGTGTTCCATTGTGATTCGAAAAGTCGCAACCGCAGGCCTTGCTTTGGCTTTGGTCTGTACGCTGTCTTTGTCGTTCGGGGCAGCGGCGGAACCCGCCGAGCCGCAGGCAGCTTCCATAACATGGCCCAAACAGCAAGCGCTGCCAAGCTTTGCGAAGGTCAAACGGCTCGAAGTCGCCGATGTTTACGACGCGCCGGGAGACATCAAGCTGCTGCTTGCTACGCTGCAAGGGATTGTCAATCGCACCGAGCCGCGCATCTATTTGATTGAAAACCGGGAGGAAGGCAAATTCGCGTGGCTGAACGAGCTGGACGTCCCGTACAAGGTCCGTGACAATTATTGGGACATTCTCAAGCGGTTCAAATCCGAAGTCCGGGGCGTCATCGTCTACGATCCCGAAGTGCCGGATTCGATCAATGTCGCCACGACGCTTGCGGGATTGAACGACGCGGTAGCGGCAAGTCCGGAGCTGGCGCAGAAATTGGCCGCGGCTCCGTACAATCTGAAGACGATCGAAGATTTGCGGGGCAAATTCAAAGACCGGCTGGATGCGTACACCTGGCAATACGAGCATTTGTGGCCACGGACGACCCATCGGATGCTGATCGGCTTAAGCCCGGACACGTCCATCCGGATTCCGTCCGGCATCCCGTCCTCCTTCCGGACGATCGCGGAGGAGAAGACGCAGGAGCGCGAAGCCAAAAACCGGGACACCTACGAGCTTGACCTTTCCCCTTTCCTCGGAGACGAATCTGTCTACCTGCGCTTCGACGACGCCTTCCCGCAAGACGGCTGGGGACCCGCCGTGCACGAGGTGACTGTCAGAGCGGACGGACAGATTATCGCCCAATTCGTGCCGGGCACGCCGGAAGAGGAGCCGTTCCTGTACGACCGGAACAACTCCCAGCTGTCCGCCGGAAGCGGCGGGCATCGTTTCGCCGACAACAACCGCTATTTCGTCTATCGATTTACGCCGCCGGCCGGAACGGCATCGCTGACCGCCTCGGTCGACATGTGGAACCAGTTCAAAGTTTCCGCCGGCAGCGAGCAGCCGCTATCGTCCGAGCAGAAAGAGCCGTACGGTTACTTGCGCGATTATGCGGTCGCGAACAAAGCGATGGTATTTTGGCTGGATGTGGGCGACCCGGAGCAGAAGGCGCTGTTCGAACGGATCTTGTCCGATGTCGAGCCGGGAACGCCGTATTTGGGCTGGTTCAGCAATGACGTCGCAGGGGAATTCAACGGCGTCGAAATCGCGTCGAACCACGGCGTTTATGTGCTGGCGGCCGACTGGTTCAGCAATATGACGGTTTTCTCCGGCACGAGAGCGGCCGCGAATCCGGCCAAGCCGGTCAAAGCGCCGAAGCTGCAAAATAAAATTTATGTGACGCTGACGTTCAGCGAAGGCGACAACTTTCAGTACAACCAGCATCGGTTGCGGATATTGTGGGACGATCCGAGCCGCGGCAAAGTGCCGATCAACTGGACGTCGAACCCGCTGCTGCACGACGGGGCGCCGGCCATTCTGAATTATTACCAGTCGACGGCAACCGCTAACGATTTGCTGATCGCCGGACCGTCGGGGGCCGGTTATTTTTACCCGGACGCCTGGCCGGAAAGCTCGTTTGCGGCATTCCTGAAACGTACCTACCCTTACTTGAAGAAGACCGGCATGACGATTCCGTACGTGCTGAACCGGATCGCCGAGCAGAACGTTCCGCTCAGCGAGGCGAAAGCCGATGCCTATATAAACGAATACAACGTGCCCGGACTGTTCCTGAGCTGGGAAGGCCGTTACGGCGTCGAGCTTGTGAACGGCAAGCTGCCGGTCTCCACGATCCAGGGCATCAGCACCGTGCAGGACGGCCAGAACATTCTGGCGCAGGCGAAGGCGAACTGGGACGGGCAATCGCCGCTGTTCGTCTCCCTGGGACTGCTCGCCTGGAGCATGACGCCGACCGACGTCGCCGCGCTGGCCGAATCGCTCGGGGACGAGTACGAGATCGTCCGGGCCGACCAGTATTTCTCGCTTATCCGGCAAGCTTACGGCCTGCCGGCCAAACCGTAACAAAGACAGTAAAAAAGCCTGCGCATTCCGCGCAGGCTTATTCCTCCTCCTCGATTCTGATGACCGCGCATGCCTTAACGTCTCCCATAACGGTGCTCACCGTAACGCACAGCTCATGGTGTTCGACGAGGCTAAAGCTGTCTATGCGTTTGTCCCCCGTTCATTGACCTATCTTGTCGGAAGCCGTTCTGAAAGAGCCGTTCGCTGCAGCCAGATCACCGGCGATTATCGAACTTTTTTGGTTACAATTTCCTGCTTTCGATCGTTCACGACGAGTTGAAAAATATCCGGGCGGCTGTAATGCCCGACAACATCGAAATCGAACCGGCTTTGCACGACTTGGGAAAGATCGAGCGTCGCCAGCAGTATCCCTTCCTGATTAAACAGAGGCTCTGCGACATATTCGCCGAGCGGTCCGACAATGGCGCTGCCGCCCCGGCTTAAAATGTCGTCATCGTTCTCGATATCCGCATAATAAGCCAAATCGGCGGGATAGGTCGCCTTGTCGGCAAACTGATTGCAGGAAAGAACAAAACAGCGGCCCTCGCAAGCGATATGGCGGATCGTAGCCTGCCACGTATCGCGGGCGTCCGCCGTAGGCGCGATGTAGATATCGATGCTTTGCGCGTACATCGCCGTTCGGGCCAGCGGCATATAATTTTCCCAGCAGATCAAGCCGCCTATTCTGCCGAACGGGGTATCGACGACGGTCAGCGTGCTGCCGTCCCCCTGCCCCCACAGCAGACGTTCGGAGCCGGTAGGCACCAGCTTGCGGTGCTTGCCGAGCAAAACTCCGTCGGGTCCTATATAGATCATGGTGTTATACAAGGTGCCGGTGCTGAACTCCCGATCCCGCTCGACAACGCCGATGACCAAATAAACCTCCAGCTCTTTGGCCAGTTCGCCCAACATGTCGGTTTCGGCTCCCGGGACTTCGATCGCGCTTTCCCAGTAGCGCTGCCAATCCTTTCTTCCTTCGGCCGTACGGCTGCCGACACGCGTGCCGAAGCTAAGTCCCCGCGGATATCCGGGCAGGAATACTTCGGGGAAAACGATCAGCTGCGCCCCTTGTCCGGCGGCCTCTCTGGACATGCTTGCGATTTTATCCAGGGCCGATTGTTTATCGAACAAAATGGGCGCGGACTGTACAACGGCAACCCGAACATGACGCTCTTTCATTCCACCATCCCTCTCTGTGTCGACGCATTCTGATAATAATGGGCCAGCTCCACGATCATGGCGCCCATACGTTCGTTCTCCGGGACCAGTATCCGTTTGACCCCCTCTTCCCTCAACGCTTCAGCCGTCACTTTGCCCACCGCCGCCGCAAGCACCCGATGGCGGAAGCTTTCATGGACCTCCAAATAATGGCCGTTGCTTTTGGAATATTGGAAAAAGTAACGTACCTGCACAGCGGTCGTAAAACAAACCGCGTCCACAGCTCCTTCCGCAATTTCCCGGCAAAGCAGGCGCGACATCTCCGGATCGGGAGCCACATGCCGATACGGCAGAATGGCTCGAACGACAGCGCCTCGACTTTCAAAAAAGGAAACAAGCTCGGGCATCGGCTCGCCATGGAGCTGAATCGCCACGCCCTGCCCGGCGTATTCGTAGGCCGTAAGCGCCCGGATCAGCCCTTTCGTCGTGCCGTCTTCATCCACAATAAGCGGCCGAATACCGTGCTGCTTCAGCAAAGCAACGGTTTTATAGCCTCTCGCGGCAACTTTGGAGCGCCGCACAATGTCCAACAGCCGATCCCGAACCCCGATTCGTTCCGCTTGCTCCAATAAGGCTCCAAGTCCGGTTCCGGTCGTAAAGATTGCCCAATCCGTTCCGCTTTCGAGCAGGTGAAGGAGGTCCCGTTCCACTTCCCGCTCTTGCAGCACAAGCAGACCTTGCTGCGGACGAACGACCGCCTCGCCGCCCTGCCGTTCGATAATTTCGCTGAGCTCCCGGATTTTGCGGGAGCCGGCAATGGCGATCCGTTTCCCTGCCAGTCCTTTAGCCACGGTGCTCACCCGCTCCCGCTCGCCGCCAGTACGTTCCGAAATCTTCGCCGGGTTCCCGATCCCGAACGTAAGATTCCAGCACCGGCCGAACCGCAGACACCAATTGCTCGAACGGCACCGTTTCCCGATACCGCTCGTTTAAAGCCGTGCCGAGCGCGCTGCCTCCCAAGAAAATGTCATATTTGCCCGGCGCGCGGCCGATAAAAGCGATATTGGCATTGTACGGGCGCGCGCAGCCGTTCGAACAGCCGGTCATCCGAATGGTGATGTCCTCATCGGACAGTCCCAGCTCTTCAAACAATCGCTCGAATTGCGGGACCAGCTCCGGCAGCGCCCGCTCCGACTCGGCAAGCGCAAGTCCGCAAGTAGGCAGCGATACGCAAGCCATCATATTTTGCCGCACTTTGGTCAACTCGTCCGGAAGCGGCACCCCGCAGGCGCGCAGCAGCTCTTCGACGGCGGGCCGCTGCTCGTCCGCGATGCCGCTCAGAATGACATTTTGCTGCGAAGTAAAGCGCACCGTCGGCCGAAACGTAAGCATCATATCGCGGAGCGCCGATTTCAACTTCATCGTCTCGGTATCTTTGATGCGGCCGTATGGGACGAACAACCCCAAATAACTGACGCCGTCGCGTTCGCGATGCCAGCCGAGATGGTCGCTGCCGTTCGTCCACACCAGCTGTCTCGGCGGTTCCAGCTTCCGGCCGAGGCGCGACTCGACTTCTTCCCGGAACCAGTCCAGCCCCCGCTTGTCGATCAAATATTTCATGCGGGCAAAACGGCGGTTCGAGCGATCGCCGAAATCCCGTTCGATCGTGACGATCGCCACGCAAGCATCCAGAATCGTCCCGACCGCCTCGTCCCGGGCGACATAGCAAAGCGGACTGGCCAGCCGCGGATAGGTGTCCTGATCCAGCGCCATTCGCCCCATACCGCCGCCGACCAGCACCGTATATCCCTCGATATGGCCGTCCCGAATATGCGCCACCAGGCCGATATCGTTGTCATATACGTCCAGACAGTTGTCCCCTTCCGGCACGACCGCCACCTTGAACTTGCGCGGCAGATACGTTTCCCCGTACAGCGGTTCTTCCGTTTCGCCTTCCGCCAGCTCAACGGGCTCACCGTCCAACCAGATTTCATGATACGCATTGGTCTTCGCGCTGAGCCGGTCCGCAAGCGCCAGCACATCGTGGCGCATTTCCTCGCGGAACGGCTCGTCTCCCGGTTCCGCGCAGCAAATCGTATTGCGCCCGGAATCGCCGCATGCCCCGAGCGTCGTCACCAGCGCTTCGTTCAGCGTCTTGATCGTCGTCTTCAGATCGCCCTTCAGAATACCGTGAAGCTGCAACGTTTGGCGGGTCGTAATCCGCATATTTTTGTAATCCGTATATTCGTCCGCCAGCCGGTCGAAGACAAGATATTGTTCCGGAGACAGTACGCCGCCCGGAATGCGGGCGCGGATCATCATGCTGTAATGCCGCTCCTTCCCCTCTTTCTTCAGCTTGGCCCGCAAATCCCGGTCATCCTGCTGATAGACGCCATGAAACTTGAGCACCTGAATATTGTCCTCGGAAAATTTCGGTTCACCGTCCTGCAGCGCTTCCTTGATCGTGCCTCGCAGGTGTCGGCTCTGCCGCTTGATAATCTCGATTTTGGATACTTTTTCGTCATTTGTGGTTGCCATAAATCGAACTCACTCCCCGTTGAATTCCGACTTAACCACTATGATAAAAGAAAAAGCGTCGAAAATAACCATCCAATGCCGGATCATTTGCGCCCATCCATTTATTCAGGTTCCGGACCATCCATGTTCAACAAATCGAAAAATATCTGTCAAGGTTAAGTTAAAATCGACCGCTTTATTTTGAATAATCAGTGGTATGATAAAAATCACACTGCCGTTTTATCAAAGTTGAAGAAGGTGAAAACCTTGTGGAAGCCCGATCGTCAAAGCAGCAAGCCGCTGTACGAGCAAATTGCCGACTATCTGGAGCAGCGCATCTCATACGGCGAGTTTCCGCCGGGCAGTCTGCTGCCGTCGGAACGCAAATTGGCGGAGCAGCTTGGCGTAAACCGAAGCACCGTCATTCAAGCTTTCGCCGAGCTGCGCTCGTTTGGCATCATTGAGAGCCGGACAGGCAGCGGCACGCGCGTCAGTGCAACCAAGTGGGGAGCTACGCCCAAGCATACGCCCAATTGGAGAAGGTATGCCGAAGGCGGCAGCTTTCTGCCCAATCCGCCTTTTATGCGCAAAATTCGGGAAGCGTTGACACAGCAGCCTTCGCTGATCGATTTTGCAAGCGGCGAGCTGGCGGCGGATTTGGCGCCCATGGATGAAATCGCGAGCCTGATGAGCGAGCATCGCTATACGTCCTATTTGGGCTACGACAATCCGCAAGGGTACATTCCGCTCAGACAAGCGCTGGTTGACTATTTGCAGCGTTACCGGAACATTCGGACGAGCGAATCGTCCATTCTGATTACGTCCGGATCGCAGCAATCGCTGTATTTGATTACGCAATGCCTGCTGTCGCCGGGAGACGCCGTCGCGATCGAGGATCCTTCCTACTGCTACTCGCTGCCGATGTTTCAATCCGCCGGACTTCGGCTGTTCCGGCTTCCCGTCGATCAGAACGGCATCCGTCCCGACGACATTCGCACCTTGTACAAAAAACATCGCATCAAAATGGTGTTTCTCAATCCGAATTACCAGAATCCTACGGGGACCGTGCTCGCCGAAGAGCGCCGCGAACAGTTGCTGCAGGTGGCCAGCGAATTGGCTTTGCCGATCGTGGAGGACGATCCTTTCAGCTTGACCGCTTACGAAGGAACGCCGCCCGCGCCGCTCAAATCGCTGGATACGGTCGGCTCCGTCCTGTATATCGGCTCGTTTTCCAAAATCGCCGCGTCCGGCCTGCGCATCGGTTGGATGGTCGCCCCGCGTTCCATTGTGGAGCGTCTCGCGGATGCCAGACAACAGATGGATTTCGGCTTAAGCGTCATCCCCCAGCAGGTCGCCGCGCAATTTCTGAAATCGTCTTATTTCGAACCTCATCTGGAGCGATTGCGCATGCAGCTGCAATTCAAGCGGGATCTGCTGATCGAGGCGCTGCAAAGGGAGCTTCCGGACTCGGTCCGGTACGATATTCCCCGCGGTGGGCTGCATCTGTGGTGCAAGCTGCTTCCGGATGTTCATGACGGCAAACTGCTGGACGAAGCGATCCGCAGAGGGATCGTGTTCGTGCCGGGAAGCGTCTACGGCTCGGATGCGAGCTACGTCCGATTTACATTCGCCAGAGCCAAAACCGATGAGATCGAGCCCGGAATATCGCGGTTTGCGGAAGCGCTGCGGTCACTGATCGGCGAAAGCTCATCGCCATAACCGCCTTGAAAATGAAACAACCGCCGAGCGTGAACCTCGGCGGTTGTTTCTTGGTGGGTCGCCCCCCAATCATTAAGGGTCAGGGGTTATGCCGCATTCGCGAATTTTTATCAGGCTCCATTCCAACCTTTTGATTGCGCGCTTCTTACCAGGAAGTCCATATATTGAGCCAGCTCACCAGATCGAAGTACAATAACACCCCCAGCACCATCATGACTCCCCCGCCAATTCTCATCATGAGCTCGGAATATTTCAGCACCCGTTTTATTTTCCCTATAAAATACCCCATTACAATAAACGGTATGCCGAACCCCAATGCATAAGCCGTTATATTTACAAAAGCAGGCCACGGAGCCGGATTGATCATATTGGCATACATAATCGCCCCGAAGATGGGCCCGATGCAGGGCGTCCAGCCGGCCGCAAAAACGATTCCGG
The DNA here is from genome assembly GCF_050481165.1 of Paenibacillus cisolokensis. Classification (NCBI taxonomy): domain Bacteria; kingdom Bacillati; phylum Bacillota; class Bacilli; order Caryophanales; family Paenibacillaceae; genus Paenibacillus; species Paenibacillus cisolokensis. Next base: position 16,528 of record NZ_JBCNFP010000006.1, on the reverse strand, counting down.
CAAGGACGGAGCCGAGCTTGGGACGAATCCCTTTTATCGGAAGCGTAAAACGTAGCTCCCGCATCAGGAAGCGAGGACGGATAAGGCCCAGCAGGAAACAGCCAAGCAAGAAAATAAACACGCCTCCGAGCATCCGGATCAAATCCCGATAAAGCTCAAACCAATGCCCTAATAAGCTGGCCGAAAAGCCTAACAGGTAATAAACCAACGAGAACCCGGCCAAAAATAATATTGAATGTATGAGCACCGTTCCGGAGACGCCCTTTGCGCCGCGCGACTGAAGGTCGCTTATGGAAACGCCGGCAATATACGAAAGAAAGGAGGGATATAGCGGCAGCGTGCACGGGGAAATGAACGCCAACATCCCTCCGCCAAAAGCGATCCATGCAGTGACATGTTCCATATAAACCAATCTCCTGACATACCATCATTTTCCATTCAAAGCATCCGGACGAAGCTTGTCCAGCAGGGCTTTGATATCATCAACGCCGCGCAGTTCCCCCGTTCTTCGTTCCACAATCCGGCCGGTCTCGTCGATGAGAAGCGTAACCGGCAGTCCATTGATCCGATATTTTTTCTTCATATCGCTGCCTTGATCCAGCAAAATGGTAAAGTTCAGGTTTAATTCCTCCGCGAACCGCCGTGCCCGTTCGGGGGACTCTCCGACGTTGATAGCGATCATCGCAACATCGGAGGATTGCGCGTAAACTTCATTCAAGAGCGGCATTTCCTTTACGCAAGGGCCGCACCAGGAAGCCCAAAAGTTCAGCAGAACGCCCTTCCCCCGAAAGTCGGCCAAGCGTACCGTTTCCCCTTGCAGATCGGGCAGTTCAAACGATGGCGCTATACTTCCAACGCTGCTGTCCTCCCGGTGCTGCGGCCAGCTTTGCACAATCGCATATACGATAGCGGCAACTGCCAGCGCGAACAGGCTCCATTTCGTCCACCTTGAACGGGCCAACCTGTCCATCTCTCCCGCCTCCTATCGCTGCAACGCTTTAATATCTTTGATGATTTTCTCGTACGGCGTATTATCCATCCCGTCATACTTGGCGACAGCCGTTCCGGTCTGATCGACCAGATAGAAGGATGTGCCGTGAATGACCTGATCGGAGGCGTTGTCTTTGGCGATCGGGGATTTAAACGATTTCAGTACAAACGTTTTGATTTCTTCAAACTCATAACCGGTTAACGCACTCCAATTGGTGAAATCGGCGTCGAATTTCTCCAAATAGCTTTTCAACGTCGCCGGGTCGTCACGCTCGGGATCCACCGAGAAGGAAATCAGCTCCGCCTCCACCCCGGCCGCCTTCAACCGCTTCTGCAATTCAGCCATATTGGCCGTCATCGTCGGACATACCGTCTCGCAGTACGTGAAGATAAAGTCGGCCACCCAGACCTTACCTTTTAGATCGGACAAGGATACTTCTTCTTCATCCTGGTTGATGAACGTGAAAGGTTCGACCGGTAAACTAAACTGATTCGGCTTGCTGTTGCCGCATGCTGCTGTCATGGACAAAACCAGAATCAATAGACCGGCCAGAACTGATTTTTTCATATCCATTCCACCTTTCTTATTTCCGTTTTGCCAACCATTGGGCCAAAGCTTCGATTTCTTCCTTTTCCAATCTGTTTTTATAGGCAGGCATTCCTTTTGAGCCCTCTTCGAGAATGGAAATCAGTTGTTCCTCGGATAAGCTGGAACCTATCTTTTGTAAATTCGGTCCGACCCGACCGCTTAAATCGGCGGCATGGCAAGATATGCATTGCTTTTTGTACAACGAGACCGCTTCTTCATCAGCGGGCGTTGTGATGCTCGACTGCAGGAAAGCGTCATCCTTCTGCTGCCCGCACGCGGACAAAAGCAGCACCACCAACGCCGCGGCCAAGAAATATAATTGCCTCATCGTTCCCGCGCCTCCTTTTTCCCGCTACCGACCGCAAATTCCATTTGTGGCATAACGTGCATGTCTCCGGCTGTTACGACTCCCCATTTTCTCATATGTCTTTGCCCTCCTCCCTCTTCACCAAAACGGTCTCCCCGGTACCGGTAACGCCAAGTTAAGCTCATAAGGCCACCATGTTGTACGTCATAATCCACATCGAGCCGGCCACGATCACGACTGCAATGACCAAACCGAGCAGAAGCGAAATCAGATTGTAGCGCGGCTTCTTCTCTTCCCGCAAATGCATAAAAAACAATAATTGCACTGCCAACTGCAGGACGGCGGCTGTCATCAACACAATGGCGTTAGCCATTCCATCCAGCCAGCCGTTCAGCACGATAGCGATCGGAATGACGGTCAATACGATGGAACAGATATAACCGATCGTATAGGATTTAAACGTGCCATGCGTTTCTTCCGAAACATGCCTCCCATCCGGTTGCGCCATTCAGCTCACCCCCATCAAATAAACGACCGTAAAGACGAATATCCAGACGACATCGAGAAAATGCCAAAACAAACTGATGACGTTCACTTTCCGTTTCGTTACCGGCGTTATGCCGCGCTTCGCCAATTGAAACATCACGACCATCATCCATACCAGCCCGATGAGTACATGCAAGCCGTGCGTGCCGACCAAGGTGTAGAAAGCCGATAAAAAGGCGCTCGTTCCCATCGTTGCCCCTTCACGGACCATATGGGCGAATTCGCTGACTTCCAGCCCGATAAATATCGCGCCCAGCAAAGCGGTGATGCCGAGCCAACCGATCAATGCCCGCAGATTGCCTTTATGCATCGCAAGCAGCGCCAGACCGCAAGTATAGCTGCTCGTCAGCAGAATGAACGTGCTGGCGATGATGCCGCTCAGCTCGAATAACTCGGCAGGTCCCGGACCGCCGTTCGTATTGCCGCGAAGAACGATGTAGGCGGCAAAAAAAGTGCCGAATATCATCACATCGGTCATCAGGTAAATCCAGAAGCCGAATGTGCGCATGCCTTCCAGATCCGGGTGGTCGTGACGTTCCGCATGAGATTGTGCCATTAAGCCATCACCTTGCCTTTCCGCGCTTCCGCTTCCGTACGCTCTATTTCGTCAACCGGAATGTAATAGTCGGTATCGTAGTTGAACGAATGGACAAGCATACTGATCGCCACTCCGGCAAGACCTGCAACGATGAACCCAGTCCAATGGAACACGAATCCGAAGCCGGCGACAAACCAGCAAGCCGACATCATAATCGGGATACCGGAGTTTTTCGGCATATGAATCGGCGCAAGCTTTGCTCTCGACGTCTCCGACTGCCCGCCCTGCGCCTTGCGCCGCTTCCGTTCCCACCAATCGTCCCGGCTCGTCACTTGCGGCAGCACTGCGAAGTTGTAGTGCGGAGCCGGTGACGGAATCGACCATTCCAGCGTTCTGCCGTTCCACGGATCTCCCGTTGTGTCCAGATTGGCTTCCCGATGCTTCACGCCATGCGCGATCTGCCACACTTGAAGCAAAAAGGCAATGCCCATCAATACGGCGCCAATGGTGGAAACCAGATTCATTTCCCACCAGCCCTTGTCCCAGCCGTATGTGACGACCCGCCGGGTCATCCCCATCAGACCGAGAACATATTGCGGCATAAAGCAGATGTAGAAACCGATGTTCCAGAACCAGAACGCCCATTTGCCGATCCGTTCGTTCAGCATGAAGCCGAACAGCTTGGGCCACCAGTAATACAAGCCGGCGAAATAGCCGAACACGACCCCGCCGATGATGACCTGATGGAAATGCGCGATCAGAAAGTAGCTGTTATGAAACTGAAAATCGGCCGGCGCAACCGACAGCAGCACGCCCGTCAGGCCGCCGATCACGAAGCAGGGAATAAACCCGACCGTCCACAGCATCGGCGTCTCGAACGTAATCCGGCCGCGGAACATCGTAAACAGCCAGTTGAACACCTTGACGCCCGTCGGAATGGCGATCAGCATCGTCGTCAGGGCGAAGAAGGCGTTGACGTCGGCCCCCGAGCCCATCGTAAAGAAATGATGCGCCCATACGAGGAACGACAGAATACTGATAATCATCATCGCGTACACCATCGAGTTGTAGCCGAACAGCTTCTTCTTCGCGAAGGTCGCCACGATTTCCGAGAAAATGCCGAATGCCGGCAGCACGATAATATACACTTCGGGATGTCCCCACATCCAGATCAGGTTGATATACATCATCGGGTTGCCGCCCCCGTCCAGCGTGAAGAAATGCGCGCCGGCGTAACGGTCGAGAAACAAAAGCGCAAGCGTCGCCGTCAAAATCGGAAACGAGAAGATGATGGCGATGCAGCTCGACAGCACCGACCATGGAAACATCGGCATTTTCATCAGCGTCATGCCCGGGGCCCGCATTTTCAGTATGGTGACGATAAAGTTGATCCCGGTCATCAGACTGCCGATCCCCGATATCTGGATACCCCAAATATAGAAATCCTGCCCGGGGCCCGGATTGTACATCAGCTCCGAATACGGCGGATAAGCAAGCCAGCCCGCGTCCGGCGAACCGCCGATGACAAAACTCAAGTTAAACAGCATCGCGCCGGAGAAAAACAGCCAGAAGCTGAGCGCGTTCAGGAACGGATACGCCACATCGCGCGCCCCGATCTGCAGCGGAACGACCACATTGAACAAACCGAACATAAACGGCATCGCCATAAACAAAATCATAATGACGCCATGTGTCGTAAAAATCTGATTGTAATGATCCGGCGTGAGAAAATCGAATTCCGGCACGGCAAGCTGCGCCCGCATGAGCAGCGCATCCACGCCGCCGCGGAACAGCATCAGAAAAGCCGATAAAATATACATGATGCCGATTTTTTTATGATCGACGGTCGTCAGCCATTCCCGCCACAGCCACCGCCATTTCCGGAAATATGTCAGTCCGGCGACGATCGTAACCAATGTCAACACAATGGCGACGTCCGCCCCGTAAATTAACGGATCGCCCGTTACAAAAAATTCGGAAGCAAAGCTTGTCACTTTGTCCCACATCAACATCTCCCCCTTGGCTGTTATTGGCCCGCCGCCGTCTCTTCGAGCTCGAATCGCTTCGCTTCCTCCCAGGACAACCCATGGTTGTGAGACGCCGCGTATTTGGTCACGGACATTTCAAACAACCCTTCGGGAAAGGAAGAAAAGGATTGCTTCTGCGAGACGGAAGGTTCCGCGAGTCGTTTATACCCTTCCAGCGTCAAGGCCGGGGATGAACTTCGGATCTCCTCCGCCCACCGGTCGAACTCCTCCTGCGAGACGGCCTCCACATCGAAATACATGTCGGCAAAATGCGTCCCTGTAAAGTTGGCGCCGGAACCCCAGTACGTTCCCGGCTCATTGGCCTGCAAATAAAGCGTCATCGCCATGCCGGACATCGCATACATTTGGCCGCCAAGCTGCGGAATCCAGAATGAGTTCATCGGCGAATCGGCGGTAATTTCAAACCGGATCGGCACTCCTTGCGGAATTTTCAGCTCGTTCACCGTCGCAATGCCCTGTTCCGGATATTGGAACAACCATTTCCAGTTCAGGGAAGTGACCTGAACGGTGAGCGGTTTTTGATCCGATTCCAGCGGCCGGGACGGCTCCAGGGTGTACGTGGCTTGTACGGTAATGACGCCAAGTGTCAGGATCACCGCGATCGGAACCCCCCACCAGATGGCTTCCAGCTTGGTGCTGTGTTCCCATTCGGGCGTATAAGCCGCTTTCCGCCCTTTCCGGTCGCGGTAACGCCAGACGATAACCGCCGTCATGATGAGAACCGGAACAATGACGATGCTGCACAATGCCAGGGAGACCATCATCAAATCCCGCTGCTGCTCGGCTATCGGGCCTTTGGGGTCCAACACAATGATGTTGCGGGTGCAACCGGTCGTGAAGAGCAGCAGCGCCGGCATCAGAATCATCGCCAATCGCTTGTAAGCTTTCGATAAATTCATCGTACTCAGCTCCTGTCAACTTCCTTTCGCGTTCGAATCCACTTCACTGTATAAGAGATCGATGGAGGTGTCACCAACCGCTCGGCGCGAATATGCAACCAGCCATGTTCACGAATTTGCAATAAAAATGACGGTCCGATCGGCCTGCTCCAAAATGTCGTCAAATGGGTGGTTACTTTTCGAATGAAACGATTTATATTCATACCGCAACCCATTTTTCATAGTAAGGGGGATCTATTTTGAACCATTCATTCCATATTCCGGTTCGGGGTACGCTGCGCAACCTGGCGCCTTATTCGCCGGGCAAACCGATCTGGGAGCTTCAGAACGAGTTGGGACTGTCGAACGTCGTCAAACTGGCTTCCAACGAGAATCCGCTCGGCCCGTCGCCCAAAGCGCTGGAGGCGATTGCGCTTTCGTTATCCGATCTGCACCGCTATCCGGATGCGGGCACCGTCCGCCTGCGGCAGGCGCTCGCCGCACGGCATATGATGGCTCCGGAGCAATTCATCGTCAGCAACGGCGGCGACGAGCTGATCACCCTTATAGCCGAGACGTTTCTGGAACCGGGCGACGAAGTGATCGTATGTTCGCCTTCCTTCAGCGAATATGAATTTGGCGCGCATCTGATGGGAGCAACCGTCGTTTCGGTTCCTCTTGACCCATCCTTTCAGTTCGTTAGCGAGGCCATCGTCGAAGCCGTGACCGCCCGCACCCGATGGATCTGCCTCTGTTCGCCGAACAACCCGACCGGAACCTACCTGTCGCGAGACGCTTTGCATCGCCTGCTCGATGCTTTGCCCGAACATGTCCTCGTTTTGCTGGATGCCGCTTACAGCCAGTTTGCAACCGCATCCGACTATACGGACGGACTGGAATTCGTCCGCGCAGGATACCCGGTTATCGTGCTGCAGACCTTTTCGAAGCTGTACGGACTGGCCGGACTGAGAGTCGGATACGGGACGGCGCACGAAGCCCTGATTCGACAAATTGTCAAAGTGAAAGAACCGTTCAATGTGAATGCTTTGGCTCAGATCGCGGCCACAGCCGCCCTTCAAGACGAGGAGCACGTACGTTTGACGCTGGAAGCAAACCAGGAAGGGAAACGGCAGCTTTATCACGCTTTTCAGAAGATGGGGCTGTCTTATACTGAAAGCATGGGAAACTTTGTGCTGGTGGAAATCGGAGCTGAAGCGAAGCGCATCTACGAAGCACTCCTGGCCCGGGGAATCATCGTGCGATACGGAGGCATCTGGAACCTGCCCCGCCATCTTCGCATTTCGGTCGGAAATCGGGAGGAAAATGCGGCGCTTATTCGAGCCCTTGCCGATATTTTGGAATACGGCAAATAAAATGCAGCGGTCATACGCGACGATAACGGCAGAGAGAGGAGCGGCCTCGATCGGCAGCCGATGAGGAAATGGATAGGGCTGTCTCCTCCATCGTCATGGAGGATGACGGAGGGGGAGCGTTGGGAGCATCCTCTGAATCGGGCGCTGCTGACAAGCAATCCGGAGATGCAATCCGGAGATTGCTTGTCGGCAGCGTTATTAGTGATTGATCAATTACAATTGCTGTGAATGCATTTGGCTTTACGAGCGGTTTTGCAATGAACGAATCGTTGCGGCAATCCCCTCCTCGAACTTCGTGGCCGGTATCGGACCGATCAGCCGCTCATATTTCTCTCCGCTCAAAATCAACGGCTCCTCGGTTAGGTACAGCATCTCGACAACCTCCTTCATGACAGGCACGAAGATGCCGAGCAAAGATAAGCCGATTCTCCCGAGCGGTATGACAGGTTTTGTATGGCCGCTTGCTTGCCGGGCAATTCGCACGATCTCCCGGCCGGAAATGACGCCTGCGCCCGGGATGTGCCAATTTTGGCCGTAAGCGTCATCCCGGCCTGCCAGTTCGACGATCATCTTTGCCGCATCCGGCAGATAGACAAATTCGCGGGGCACACGCATATTGCCGATGATAAAAAACGCCGGTTTACCGACCGCAATCGCCTCGAGCGTCGATCCCAAGTAAGAAGCCTGGTTGGCGGTCGGCCCGTAATAATCCGGCAGCCGGACGATCATCGTCTGCACACCGCTCCAACGGTCGCTGAACAGCATCCGCTCGAATGCCAGCCGGGTCTTGCCTTTTTGCGTATGCGGCTGTTTGGGATGGTCCTCGGTCACGTTGTCCGCCTGCCTTCTTCCGTACGGATAAATGCCGTCTACCGCGACAACCTTCAAACTTCGCCGATCTGCGGCTTCCATGACCGACTCCCCTAGCGGGATCAGCTTGCCGGCCATCTCGTTGTACGGCACGTTCGCGCAATGGAATAAAACGTCTGCCCCTTCCGATGCGGCTGCAATGTCTCGAGATCGAAAAGCATCGCCGACCGCTAGCGACAATCGATCCGGATTGCCGAGCTGGGCCGCAAGCCGTTCCAGCTTTTGGCGGGAACGCCCGAATGCGATCGTCTTCACTCCGCGACTGATCAGTTCCTCGGTAACAACCGCGCCGGTTCCGCCCGTTGCGCCCACCACGATCGCCTTTTTCATTTTTCATCAGCTCCGTTCGCCCAATGTTTAGTGATTGATCAATCAATTGACCTTTTCCAAGGCGCATGATTCAAGAAATGTTAGTCATCATTCTGGTAATCCAACAACAATTTGATTCATGGCACGACGATGAGGCTGCGAATAAGCCGCTCAGCTCAAGAAACGGCCAAAAAAAGGCCAGCCAGAACTGACTGGCTGACCTGATAACAACATAGGCAGGTAAAGGGATACATGGAATCGGGACATCTCTTTTATCCGGAAATTTTGGTGTGGTAACCAGAAATTTCTCTACAAGGGCAGATGTCCTCTTTCTGTTTAGTCATTCAAACGTAGGTTCGAAAATCCTGGCTTTTGCTGGGCTTTGTCGACGGCAATCGATCCGTTAAATAACGCAGATACCGGTCAGAATGATGACCAGCAGAATAAAGAGGAACCAAAATAAAGGCGAACTGACTCCGGCAACTGCGGTCATTTGTATTCGTACCCTTCATAACAATGACCCTATTAAATTATGACGGTGGAAAGAATGATGACCAACAGAATAAAGAGAACCAAGACAAAACCGAAATGACGTCCAAATCCAAATCCTGCAAATCCGCTCATTCGTTTTCACTCCTTTCTACTAAGCTCCTATATTATATTCTTTTATTTCGGAAATGCTTGGGTAAATGCTTATCTAAATCTAATTTTCCGGCCGACACTAAGCTTTTGTCTTTGCAGTTGGGAAAAAGCTTGTTCTCCCCTATCCCGTCTTTCTTCGGCTCTTTTTGTAATCAGCCGCCAAACCTTTGATCTTACGGTAGAACGTTTTATCCTTCAATCGATTAAACAGTCCATATGAGGGGATATGCGAGGTTCACCTTGATGATCCATATCCATGGTCGATCAACTCACGCATGTGTTGGTTAAACGTGGAAAAACCATACCAAGGGGTATGTGCAGCGGACAAGCCGCGGATCGTCGTTTCGCCACCGAAACAAAAATGGCCGAATAGCAAACGCTGATCGGCCAATAACATAACATTAGCCCTGGGCTGGCTATCCATTAGATGAATATACCGCCAGCCAGAACGATCACCAGAAGAATGAACAGCACCAATACAAACGCTGCACCGCCGCCGAAACCGAATCCGCCAACTCCGGCACTCATTGTTTGTCATCCTCCATCCTTATGAATATTGTGATTTCTCATCACTCTGCCATGATATGAGGGGGCGGCTGTAAGGTCTGTACGTTTGTTCATGTTGTCAAAATTACCCGGTCTTCCATGCGATAAAATCGCCGACCCTGAAGTAGGGCTCCTGTGCCAGCACCAAATCGGCATATTTCATAATTCCGAGTCCGATTTCCGGGTCGAACAGCACAGTAAGATCCAGCTCCTGGATTTCGCTCGGATCGATGGAATGTTCGTGACTCCGGAATTCATCGAGCTTGGGACGTTCGCATTGAAATCCGGCTTGGCGCAGATCAACGAGCCACTCATCCACCGACGGAATTTTGTCGAATTTGAAAAAGTCCATAATTTCTTGGCGGGACGGCTCCGGGATTTCCGAATAAAGAACTATCTCGCGATCAATCAGCCGGCCTCCCGGTTTTAAAACCCGATAATATTCTTCCAACGACTTGGGTATATCGGTAAAGATGGTGACGGATTCCGCATAAACGACGTCAAACGATTCGTTGTCGAAGGGGAGTTCCTGCACGTCGCCCTGAACCCATTCGATGTCGGTGATCCCTTCTTTTTCGGCCCGCTTCTTTGCCTTTTCAAGCATCAGCGGATGCCTGTCAAGCGCAGTTACACGGAACCCTTGGCCCGCAAGATAACAAGCCGTTTTGCCCGTACCGCATCCCACTTCCAGAATCCGCAAATCGCCTTGCTCCAGGGCTTTGTCCAAAAGCTTTTGAGTCGCCTTGAATCCCCCCGGATGGGAGGAAGCCACTCCCAACCGCGAGAGCAGGTCCATATACTCCATTCATGTCTCCTCCTTCATTCGTCCATGCATAAATAAGTATATGGGGAAGGGGTTTGCCCCGTGTTTGCGTTTGCCTATGAAGTGAAAATCTTCAAACACTCCCTCGATCAGCCTTTCAAAAACGGCATCCACCAATTCCATTTTCCCAAGCTCCAGCACGTAGGCGTATTCATTCCAGTCTTTGCGGGTGAGCTCCCCCCGCCCCGCGGCGCCGTATTTGGCGTGGTGAATCCGGCGAAGGATGGCATGCTCTTCCTCCGTCCCGCACCGGACGCGGATATTGACCGCGGGAGTGAACGACGGACGGACACCGGAATTGAAATCTGCTGTTCAGAACGTTTAGGAACGTAGTTCATGAACAGATATTCCGTCTCTTCCCTGCGTTTTTGGACGAGTGATGCTCCAGCTTGGCTACGGCGTTCTGATAATCTATCGCAGCATCATATAGAAGTTGATGAGATCGCCGTCCTTATCATTGAATACCTCGACTTTGCTAGGTTCCCGGGCAAGCGTCAGGCTTCCAGTACCGCCAAACAAATCCACCCAGTAAGCGTCAAACCCTGCACACCTTCAACGCCCTAGACATTCATGAGAAAATGAAGGCACCCCAATTAAAGAGGTTGCCTCATGACCTCCAAAGAGCAACGTTTTCATGAATGGACACAGCCCGCGTCGCGGATTACAAAGCCAGCGGACTCACGATGTCCACGAAAGATCCAGAAGCGCTGGACAGGCTGCTGCCGTGGTCGCCATCGATGCCGCTAACTTGCCGCATATTTAAATCTTAATCCAGCTGATCTAAGCCCTCATCTTGATGACAAGGTGTGGGCTATTTGACGCTTACCAACAAAGATGAGGATTTTGTGGTCGTGGCGGGAGTGGAGGCTTTTATCGCGGGTTGGGGAATGGAGGAAATGCTGAAAAGAGCGGAGGCTTACCGTCAAACGGGCGCGGACGCCACCCTGGCACACAGCAAAAGATCGGATATGACCGAGATCGAATCGTTCGTGAAAGAATGGAGCGCCAGACTTCCGGTTATGATTGTCCCCACCAAGTATTATCGAACGCCCAAAAATCGTTTTCACCCAAGCATTTCCGAAATAAAAGAATATAATAATAGGAACTTAGTGGAAAGGAGTGAAAACGAATGAGCGGATTTGCAGGATTTGGATTTGGACGTCATTTCGGTGTTGTCTTGGTTCTCTTTATTCTGTTGGTCATCATTCTTTCCACCGTCATAATTTAATAGGGTCATTGTCATGAAGGGTACGAATACAAATGGCCGCAGTTGCCGGATTCGGACGTCAATTCGCCTTTATTTTGGTTCTCTTTATTCTGCTGGTATTCCATGTATCCCTTTACCTGCCTATCGTCAAGTTCATTTTGGCTCGTTGTTATCAGGTCAGCCAGTCAGTTCTGGCTGGCCTTTTTTTTGGCCGTTTCTTGAGCTGAGCGGCTTATTCGCAGCCTCATCGTCGTGCCATGAATCAAATTGTTGTTGGATTACCAGAATGATGACTAACCTCTCTTCGGTCACCTACATATTCTGTAATCAGAGGAGCTATTCCTGTAATGAATTAAAATGCAGTTTGCAAAACTAAAATGCGCCTCCTGTATGCTGGGTCATGGAATGCGGCACATTCAATGCCCTAATGAAGAGGAGAACGCTCACTATGAAGTTTAACGAATCAAACAAGCAAAATCATTTCCGAACTACACTTGTCATCGGGATCGACATTGCCAAGCAGAAGCACGTCGCCCGCGCCTTTACGTATCGGGGTATCAAATCGGTAAGCGCTGCTTGTTTCAAAATGACGACACGGCTTGCTAAACCTGCTGGCATGGGCGGGATCCCTCAAGCAGGAGCATGGGCCGTGCTTCTTGGCGTCGAACCTGCCTGTCGCTACTGGTTTCCATTGATTCATTTCTTGAAGCAACGCTACACGAGGCCGCAACTGCCGGAAGGCGTTTATGCCGATCTGCGCGTGCTCCCGCGTGAAAGGAAGAATCCACAATTGACAGGATCGCTTCTTTCCCGAATATACGCAAGTCTTTAAAGACCGGGAAGGCAAGGCTTCGCTCATCACGCCCAGGCAGAACCCATATATTTACTTTTCATCAAAGATGAAATCATGTGAAATAGCGAGAAAAACGGAGAAAACATTATTTTATTGAGGGAGATGGTTAGATGAAATACAGCCCGAAAGTAGCCGCCAGATTATTTATAAAAAAGCATTTTCCAAATGCATGTGTCGCGTTTTTGGGAGGAAGCGCCGCGCATCGAAACTTGACCCCGAACTCCGATCTGGACATCCTCGTTTTTGACGATACGCAGTTCCCTTTCAAACAAAACTACACCGGGTATGGCTGGACCATTGAAGCCTTTGTGGTAACACGCAGTGTTTATCATTCTTTTTTTGATGAAGCCAGAAGAAGCGGTCTACCTTCGATACTCCGCATGTGTGCAGAAGGAGAAACGATTGTAGATACAGGATTTGCAGAAGGGATCCGGTCGGAAGCGCGAGATCTGCTGTCCCAAGGCCCCTGCGAATGGACATGGGATGAAATGAACCAGGTTCGGTATCAAATAACGGAATGCCTGGAGGATTTGTCCGATGCACACTTATATCATGAAAACTTGTTTGTCGTAAATCAACTAACCGAGCTGGTCACCAAGTTTATTTTGCGGGCAAACGGCCAATGGATCGGGATAGGCAAATGGGCGGTACGTTCGCTTGCGGAATACGATAAACAGTTATGCGACGAATTTTTATACGCTCTTGATTCTTTTTATAAAAAGGAAACCGTCGAACTTCTTATTCCATTCATCGACCGTGTACTCGAACCGCACGGAGGCAGGTTGCTGGAAGGCTGGATGGAAGGCAGTGTTTTATGAGGAGGAGTGATAGCCAACACCGGGGAACAATCTGGACACGATAAGTTCAGATACGCGGGGTGAAATCGAATGGAGAAAATAAAACGGAGCAACAACCGTCCGCAGGAACAGCCGAAACAGCCGCAATATCACCTAAAAGTCAAAAAATTGACCATCTTCTGAGCGATAGAAAATGGTCAATTTTTTGTGTGGATGAATATGTGCTACTTTTTCATCATCTTTTTCATCATATTTTCAAGCTGCTCAATATTACCGTTATTTTTCACGGCTTTAATAATTTCATTGGCGGTTTCATTGCGTAGCGGGATATTTACCAGTTTCGAAACCTTGTTAATCAACTTTCGAAGTTCTGCTTCATCCTGTATCGTTTTTTGATTTACCCCGCTTGCTATTTTTTTTACGGCTTGTTCAGATAATTGTTTACCCGTTGCTTTTTTTACCGTATTCAACACATCTTTGGAAATCCCTTTTCGGCTCATGATGGCCCACCTTTCTCATTACTGTGATCTAGATCATTCATAAAAAGAAATACATATTCGGTGATGGTTAAGAAGCGCCTATTCTACGACTCATCACACTCCCTAGCCCCTTTTTGATATCCGTACTGTTATGATATGAGGTGCACAAGCCAACTGCTTGTATATCCACCCATTCGCAGCGAAATGTGCAATTGTTTGTAACACAGCGGGTATTACGCTTTGCCCGAATCTTATCCAGCGCGAACTGCATCCGCCTGTGTTGCATGCGATTGGCACTCCAAGGCGCATGATTCAAGAAATTGGTGACGCTGCTGAGATGACAGTCTTGTCTGGCGGCATTGCGAATCTGAGGCTGAAATCGAGTTTTCTATGTTTGGTCATAAAATTAGACATTTAGATATAGCATTTACCCAAGCATTTCCGAAATGAAAAAATATAATATAGGAACTTAGTGGAAAGGAGTGAAAACGAATGAGCGGATGTGCAGGATTTGGATTTGGACGTCATTTCGGTGTTGTCTTGGTTCTCTTTATTCTGTTGGTTATCATTCTTTCCTCCACCGTCATAATTTAATAGGGTCATTGTCATGAAGGGTGCGAATACAAATGGCCGCAGTTGCCGGATTTGGACGTCAGTTTATTTTGGTTCTTCTTTATTCTGCTGGTCATCATTCTGACCGGTATCTGCGTTACTTAAAATTTAATACTGTATCACTGGGATGCAGCCGCTCCTCCATCGTCGTCTGATATCTGGACTACAGCGCAGAGGCTATTCACCGTGCACTCGGTTCCCCGTCCCTTGCGGCGGGGACTTTTTGCATTTTATATCGAAGAGAGGAAGAGGGAAATGGGACATCGGACTTTGGAGCAGTTGCGTACTATGGTGGACGAAGTCAACGGACAATTGCTGAAGCTGATTAGCGATCGTGCCGCGTTGGTGAAGGAAATGGGCGAGGTAAAGGAAAGACAAGGGGTGCCGAAGTTTGATCCGGCGAGGGAGAAGGAGATGCTCGACGTGCTGGTGGCGGCAAATCCGGGTCCTTTCGACGCGGCTGCGATCCGTCATATATTCAAGGAGATTTTCAAAGTGTCTATGGAGCTACAGGGACAATCCCACCGGAAACAGCTGCTGGTCAGCCGGAAGAAACAAGCGGAAGATACGGTTATCGAGATCAAAGGCGTCCAAATCGGCGGGAACCACTCCCTTATGGTGGCCGGCCCTTGTTCGGTCGAGAGCCGCGAGCAACTGCGGGAGGTGGGCCGCGCTTTGAAGGAGGAAGGCGTGCCAATGCTTCGAGGCGGCGCCTTCAAGCCGAGAACGTCTCCCTACGATTTCCAGGGGCTTGGGGTGAAAGGTCTCAAGCTCATGCGCGAGGTCGCCGACGAATTCGGATTGCTCGCCGTTAGCGAGATCGTCGATCCGGCAACAATCGGAATTGCGGCGGATTACTTGGACGTGATCCAAATCGGCGCCCGCAACATGCAGAACTTCGAGCTGTTGAAAGCCGCGGGCGAATCAAAGGTTCCCGTGCTGCTCAAACGCGGTTTGGCCGCGACGATGGAGGAGTGGCTGCATGCGGCGGAATATGTCGTATCGCGTGGTAATACGCAGGTAATTCTCGTCGAACGCGGTATCCGCAGCTATGAGAAGTGGACGCGGAACACGCTCGACATTTCGGCGGTGCCGATCATTAAACAAGAAAGCCACCTGCCCGTATTGGTCGACGTCAGCCACGCAACCGGCCGCAAGGATATCCTGCTGCCATGTGCCAAAGCGGCTCTCGCAGCCGGGGCAGACGGAGTGATGGTCGAGGTGCATCCGAATCCGCCAACTGCTCTGTCCGACGCCGATCAGCAGATCGATATCCCTCAATTTCGCAAATTGTACCGGGAAATTCGCGATTCCGGACTGTTCAAGCTATAAGCGACAGATCCGGATTTATCCGACATGTCTCGATTTATCCCCCTCTTTCGTCGGAGGATAAATCGGACATGTCCACTAGGCCGATGCGAACGACAAGAGAAGACGCAGAGACAGCAGAGACATGATCGGCAACCGAGAGCGGCACCCAGCATCGTGAAGTGATTAGCGGTGCACCACGCGGACATCGTGAGTCCGCTGGCTTTGTAATTTGCGACGCGGGCTGTAGTTATCATTGGATTATTCAATAAACTAATCCTTAACCTCAAGCGTAAATCTTGGGGCCGCTTGTGCGCGAAAATCCTCTAGACTTTTACCATCAATTTTTTCAAAGGGGCTATTTATGCTATAGCTTATTACTTCGTATAGCCCTGTTGTTTTGGGGGCAACCAAATTAATTTCCCCAATTGCAGTTTTACTTTCAGGCACATCTACTAGTAAATAAGGTTTATCATTAACAGTTGCAGACTCAAAACCAACCGTTGCCATTATCAACACTTGACCCGCCTTATTGCCTGGATAGGAAACATTATACACTCAACTTTCGCACCTTGAAAATCTGTACTAAGCCTTGATAGGGCTAGGATTTTCTCTTGAAAAATCTCGTTCTTGACAGAAAAACACCTTTCTCGTTTGGTAAAATGGAAGTTGGAGAAGCTTACCATTCCAAACAGAAAGGTGCGTATCCCTATGGTACAACACAACTCTCTGTCTGAAAAGGGCCAAGAACGTATTTCGGCTGTATTCTCTACTTTACAAATCGGGCAACTGTTGCGGAAAGCAGGCATTTCC
>NZ_JBCNFP010000005.1:0-88399 GCF_050481165.1 Paenibacillus cisolokensis | reverse complement strand
CTCTTTGATGCAACGCTAGTGTAAAAAGTTTGAATATATTGACCGAATTGATTGGAAACGCTTTAATTTAAGCGTTTTCATGTCGATTCGACATCATTTTTCGTCAGAATCGTATAAGAGGTTCGAAAAATTACCATGCTAGTTCAAGGCAAAAACAAGTCCGCTCGACTTTTGCAACATAAGTGTTGATTTATTCGAACTGTTGCGTCATAATGAGCTTGGACAAACTACTTTATTCGGGAGGTTGTTATCGATGGCACATCAACTGCCTGCACTGCCTTACGCCACGAATGCGCTCGAGCCGCATATCGACGCCCAAACGATGGAAATCCATCACGGCCGTCACCACAATACTTACGTTACGAACCTGAATGCGGCGCTGGAATCGGCTCCGGAACTGCAAAATAAATCGGTCGAAGAGCTGATTGCGAACCTCGACGCCGTACCGGAATCGATCCGCACGGCTGTGCGCAACAACGGCGGCGGCCACGCCAACCACAGCCTGTTCTGGGTCACGATCGGACCGAACGGCGGCGGCAAGCCTTCCGGCAAGCTGGCTGAGGCAATCGATCGCGAGCTGGGCGGCTTCGACAAGTTCAAGGAAGAATTCACGAAAGCGGCCACGACCCGCTTCGGCAGCGGCTGGGCATGGCTCGCCGTTTCGAAGGACGGCAAGCTGAAAGTATACAGCCTGCCGAACCAGGATAGCCCGATCATGGAAGGCGACACGCCGATTCTCGGTCTGGACGTATGGGAGCACGCTTATTACTTGAAATATCAGAACAAACGCCCGGATTACATCGCGGCATTCTGGAATGTCGTGAACTGGGAAGAAGTGGGCAAGCGCTACGAAGCAGCCCTCTCATAATCAGGCCGCTTACAAGACTGCCGGTGGCATCAGGCCGCTGGCGGTCTTTTTTTAAAATAAAAGTATTTATTAGTTGTCCTAAAGACAGGGACGACGGAGTCGTTTCTGCTTGCGACACGCCTTGTCGAAGGAGTTGAAGCAGCATGAGCAGCGTAGTGATCATATCCGGAAGCCCGAACCCCGCTTCCAGACTTTCCGGCCTGACGTCATACGTCGCGCGCGCCCTGAAAGAAAAAACCGGCATCGTCGCGACGGACCTTCAGGTGTCCTCCCTGCCGGCGGAAGATCTCGTTCTCGCCCGGTGGGACAGCCCCGCCATCGAAGCGGCCAACCGCCTCGTCGCGGAGGCCGATGCCGTGATTGTGGCAAGTCCCGTTTATAAGGCATCATTCAGCGGCATTCTGAAAACGTATCTGGATCTTCTGCCGCAAAAAGGTTTGGAACGCAAAATCGTCATGCCGCTGTTTATCGGCGGTACGATCGCACATCTGCTCGCCATCGAGTACGGCCTGAAGCCGATTTTGTCGGTGCTCGGCGCCCGCCGTTTCGTCAGCGGCGTCTACGCCGTCGACAGTCAGGTAACCCGCGCCGAGGGCGCGGACGGAGCGGGCGGTTTTGTGCTGGAATCCGATTTGAAGCTTAGGCTCGATGCGGCTGTCGATGAGCTGATCGCGGAATTGCGCGCTAAAACTTCCGCTTGACGCGCTTTCGCTGCGGCACGCCTGTCCGGAAACAGAACGAAAGCATCTTCGAACCCCTGCCGGTGCGGGGCCGAAGATGCTTTTTCACTTACTAGAATTCACTTATGGGGACAGCCCCACTACGCATTCCGCTGCTTCTCGTCTTCGTCACGAATTGACGGCCGGCGGCGTTTCGACGGTCTCGTTCACCGAACGCATCCGATCCCGAATCGCCTTGAGCCGCTTCATGACGTCGTTGCCCCCGCGGCCGAAATAATCGTGCAGCCGGTTATATTCCGCATACAGTTCGTCATAAATCGCCGCATTCGCCGGGTCGGGCTTGAACGTTTCCTCCCGCACCCTGGCCATTTTCGCGGCCGCTTCCACAATGCTGTCATAGCCGCCTTTTCCGGAACCGGCCGCTACCGCGCCGAACATCGCCGCTCCCAGCGCCGGCGTCTGCCTGGAGGCCGCCACTTTAATTTCCCGGTTCGTCACATCGGCATAAATTTGCATCAGCAGACGGTTCTTCCGGGGCAGCCCGCCGCAGGCGTACAGCTCGTCGACGGCTACGCCGCCTTTCTGGAACGCCTCGATAATTTTGCGAGTGCCGAACGCCGTCGCTTCCAGCAGCGCGCGGTACATCTCCTCGGGCTTCGTCGCGAGCGTCAAGCCGACGAACAAACCCGACAAATCAGTGTCGACGAGAATCGAGCGGTTGCCGTTCCACCAATCCAGCGCCAGCACCCCCGATTCGCCAGGTTTTAGCGCCGCCGCCTTACGTTCCAGGTAAGCATGCACATCGACGCCTTCCCGTTCCGCCGCTTCCCGCACATAGGCGGGCACCGCTTCGTCCGCGAACCAGGCGAAAATATCGCCGACCGCCGATTGACCGGCCTCGTAGCCGAACAATCCGGGAATGATGCCGTCCTCGACGACGCCGCACATCCCCTCGATTTCCTTCTCCTCGGTGCCGAGCAGCATATGGCAGATCGAGGTGCCCATCGCCATCACCAGCTTGCCCGGCGTTACGACGCCGGTTCCCGGCACGGCCGCATGCGCGTCGACATTGCCGACCGCCACGGCGGTTCCGGCGCGCAATCCGATCCGTTCCGCCATTGCGGCGGTCAGTTCTCCCGCCCTGGAGCCGAGAGGCAGCACCTCGCCGCGCAGCTTCGTTTCCGTCAGACGCTCAAGCCTCGGATCCAGCGCCTTGAAGAATGAGCGGGACGGGTAGCCTTCCCGCTTGTGCCAGATCGACTTGTATCCGGCCGTGCAGCTGTTGCGGACAATCCGCCCTGTCATCTGGCCCACCACCCAATCCGTCGCCTCTACGAACCGGTCGGCCGCCTCGTATAGGTCGGGCGCTTCATTCAAAACCTGCCATATTTTGGCGATCATCCATTCCGACGATATTTTGCCGCCGTATCGGGCCAGAAATTTCTCGCCCCGGCGGCGGGCAATCTCATTGATCGCATTCGCCTCGTCCTGCGCCGCATGATGCTTCCACAGCTTCACCCAGCTGTGCGGATTGTCCCGATATTCGGGTAGCAGACAGAGCGGCGTATCCTCGGCATCGACAGGCAGCATCGTGCAGGCCGTGAAATCGATGCCGATGCCGACGACATCGGCGGGATCGACTCCCGATTCCCGCATGATCGCCGGAACGGACCGCTCGAGCACTTCCACATAATCGGCCGGATGCTGCAGTGCCCACTCGCGCCCCAGCGGAATGCCGGATTCCGGCAGCCGCTCGTCAATTACAAGATGGCGGTAAGGCGTCACATGCTCGGCGATTTCCGTACCGTCCGCCAAATCGACCAGTACGGCGCGTCCGGATTCGGTTCCGTAATCGATGCCGATGGCGTATTTCGAACTCATGACAGCGTTCCTCCTTTCGAAGCCCGGCTGTTTTGGCCATAGTAAGCGCTGTCTCCATGCTTTCGCAAATAATGTCTGTCAAGCAAATGGCCGTCAATCGATCGGACGGACGGATTCAAAACCAGCGTATGGAGCGCCATTTTGGCCACTTCCTCGAGCACGACCGCGTTATGCACCGCGTTGTCCGGATCGGTCCCCCAACAGAACGGAGCATGACAATGGACAAGCACCGCCGGAACCTGCTCCGGATCGATTCCCCTCGTCCGAAACGTTTCCACAATGACGTTGCCGGTTTCCAGTTCGTACGCCCCATTCAATTCCGCCGCGGTCAACGGTCTCGTGCATGGCACTTCGCCGTAATAATAATCGGCATGCGTCGTGCCCATGACCGGGATGCCCCGGCCGGCCTGCGCCCAGCTCGTCGCCCATGGCGAATGCGTATGAACGATGCCGCCGATCGCGGCAAACGCCTTATACAGCCGCACATGCGTCGGAGTGTCGGAGGACGGCTGTAATGTCCCGTCCACAATCCGTCCGTCCAGATCGACAACGACCATCTGCTCGGGCTGCAGCCGGTCGTACGGAACGCCGCTCGGCTTGATGACCACCAGCCCGTTTTCCCGGTCGATACCGCTTACATTTCCCCATGTAAAGGTAACCAGCCCGTGCCGGGGAAGCGCCATATTGGCTTCCCATACCGCTTGCTTCAACGCTTCCAGCATTGCCTCCGTTCCTCTCCTCTCCTTGCGGGTGCCCTCCGCTGCGATCGGGCGGCTTGCACGCTCCTGCCTCAATCGCGCGCTCCTGGCCTACTTGCGCGCATCTGACCTATATGCGTGCTTCTGCCTTACTTGCGCGCTCCTGCCTTACTTATATGCTCCTGCCCTTATTATAAGTTGTACGTACAAGTATGTCACCAACTTTTTTCGGCGGACATGAGAAAAGCCGGCCTCATTCGGCCGGACGTGTTGATCCGCGCACGACGAGCACCGGCTCGTAAACGATATCCTTTTCGGCCCCGGACCGTCCGTCCGGCGCAAGAAGCCGCATCAGCATCCGGACCGCGTCTTCCCCCATCGCCGTCTTCGGATGAACGAGCGTCGTCAGCTTGACCTCGGTCGCGGTCGCGAGCGCGGAGTCGTCGAAGCCGACGATCGACAGATGCTCCGGTACGGACAACCCGTGACCGCGAATCACATCGAGCAGCAGAACCGCCAGCTCGTCGTTGTAGCACACGATTGCGGTGGGGCGCTCTTCCGGCGAAAGCGCCAGCATGCGCGCCAGCTCCGCAGCCGGCCCCGTCCGCTTGTCCTCTGTCGCATAGCGGACAAGATGGGCCGGCAACACCGGCAGCCCCCGCTCGCGATGCGCCCGCAAGAAGCCCCTCATCCGATGGACGCCCTGAAAGTCGTCGGTCTTGAAAAAGCCGGCGATCCGGCGATGGCCGAGTTCGATCAGATGCTCCGCGGCCCGATATCCGCCAAGCTCGTCATCGACTTTGAGGCATGGCGCGTCCAGATCGCTGTACCGCTCGTTCAGCATGACGTACGGAATGCCTTTCGTCTCCAGCGCCATAAAGTAATGGAAATTCGGATTGCCTTCCGCGCTTTTCGTCGGCTCGATCAGCAGACCGGACAGCGGTTCTTTCAGCATCGCTTCCAGACATTCGCGCTCCTTGTCCTTCTCGTTGTCGGTGCTGGCGAGCAGCAGACTCGCGCCACGTTCGCGCAGCGCGGATTCGACGCCGCGCACGATCGTCGGGAAGATATAGTCCGATATATAAGTCGTAATCATGCCGACCACCGGATGACCGCCTTTACGGCGATCGGCCGCCGGCGAACCCGAAACGAAAGTGCCTTTTCCCTGCTCCCGGTAAAGCGTCCCTTCCTGTTCCATGTCGCCCAGCGCCTGGCGAACCGTCTGCCGGCTGAGGCCGAATCTCCTGGCAAGCTCGTTTTCCGAAGGCAATCTGTCGTGCGGCCTGAACTGTCCGCCGGTTATCCAAGACATGATTTCCTTCTTCAGCATCATATACTTCGGTATGTCCCGGTCCTTCAACGGTGCACCTCGTTCCTTCGTCAATCTTTACCCATCCGCATCGCACGGCACAGCTTGTACGTACATGAACCCGCCGCTATTTGTCCGTATCGATTGCCCGTCCTTTTCCGTCGAGCAGCTTCAACTGATCGTTCTCGTAGCCGACGCGATACGAAACCTGGTATTTCCGGACCCGCGTCGTCCCTTCGGACCGTTCGTCGGCTGTAATGATCGCCGTGACATCGGCCGTCTCGTTGCCGATCACGTCAACGCGCAAGTTGTCCAGCTTCACATTTTTCGTCTGCAAGTAGCCTTCCCGGAAAGCTTCGTAGGACGTCTTCTCCTTCCATTCGCTCCCGAGCAGCGTATAAGCGTAGACATAGTCTCCGCTGTTCAGACTGTCATAGAAATGTCTGACCAGATACTCCGCCATCTGATCAAGCTGGAATTCGGACCCCTCGTCTGTGCCGATATCGGCGGAAATGCCCGGCAGCTCGGTCATCGGATTGGCGGACCACTCCTCGGCCATGGCGATCACGTTGTCAATCGGCATACTGAAGCCGATCGCGTTTTTCTCGACACCCGCGGAGTTGATGCCGATGACGGAGCCGGTCATCCGGTCTACCAGCGGACCGCCGCTGTTGCCAGGAGCAATCGGAGCGGAAATTTGATACATATCCCGGTAGCGGAACGAGCCGATTTCGAAGTGGCGGCCTACTCCGCTTATAATGCCCGTTGTCACCGTGTTTTGCAACCCGAGCGGGCTGCCGACGGCGACCACCTCGTCGCCCACCTCCGCCATGGCGCTTCGCTTCAGCGACAGCGGCTCCGTTCCTTCAAGCGCCTTCACCCGCACCACCGCGATATCGGTATCGGTTCCGATCCCGATTACCTCGCCCCGAAGTTCGCGGGCATCCGCCGTCTTTACCTTGACCGTCCGGCTGCCTGCCACGACATGCGCGTTCGTCAGCACATCCCCCTGCCAATTGTACAGAAAACCCGACCCCTGGGAGCCTGTCGGCGTTTCGATCATGACGACCTGCTTTTGCGTTTCGAATATAATGTCCTTTATCGTTTTCCCCGCTTGCTTCTCGCCTGCCGTTCCGACCGCCGCCAGCAGCGGTCTCCCGTCCAGTCCGGCGGGAACGGCCTCTCCCAGCGTCCAGGCGGCCCATCCTCCTCCTGCCGCGATAAGCAGACTGGCAGCGAGCGCAGCCCACCATTCTCGCTTCACAACGGTCTTCCTCCTAATCCAAATACCATGTGATACGGTCGATCTTGACCGTTACTTCGGCATATACGCCGAACGCTTTGTCTTCGAAGGTCATCGTTTCTCCCGGCTCGATATATTCCGGCGTCGTGCCGACTTTGCCGGAACCGACGATCCGGCCTTCATCGTCGCAAAGCGAATATTCGACGAACACCGAATAGATGGCCCGAGTCGCCGTATTTTTCAATTCCCCGTGGACCTGAACGTCGCCGTACGGATCGAGCTTGGCCTGGAAGCTGACGACTTCGACGGCGGCCGTCTCGTTTTTCAAATCTTCTTCGGCCGCTTTCTGCATCGCTTCCTCGATTCGCTGCCGCTCGGTTTCTTCGTACAGCCTTTTTTCCTCTTCGATACGCTGTTTCAGCTCGGTCAGCTTCGGGCTGTCGGCCACATGGCGCTGCCCTTCTTCGACCGCTTGCGCCGCATCGCGAAACGCCTTTTTATGCAGCAGTTCCTCCGCATTCTTGATCGTGACGGCCACAATTTTGCTTTCAATCTGGTGGCGGAGCTCCTCCGCTTCCTTGCCGTTCAGGTTCAAGGTCAGGTTCAGCTTCTCCGTCAGCTCTTCCATCGTATCCAGTTCGTCCAGCTCCGCCTTCACCTTCATGACCGTCAACATCACCTGCCGGTCCTTCAATTGCTGGCGAATCGGATCGAAAACGGGCTCGGTGCGCAGCTTCAGCCCCTCTTCCACGTTAATAAGGGCCTGTTCCGCCGCGGTCAGCTCCCGCTTCTGCATCCGTGCCGCGACACTGTTGAGCGCCGCTTCCAGCTCCGCCGCTTTTTCCGCAATCTCCAAATCGGTGCGGGCCGCCTCGTAGCCGGGCCGGACCGCAAGCGCATTGCGCAGCAGCGCGATCGCTTGCCCGTAGCGGCCGGCGAGCGCTTCGTCGGCCGCTTCCCGATGCAAGGAGAGCGCCTCCGCATTTACGTTCATTTCATACCGGTAGTAGGAATATAAGCCGGCGCCCACGGCGATCAGCAGCAGCAGCGGGACAAGCATCGCCAGCATGACGGACCGGCGCCCGGACGAACCGGCCCGCTCCCGCTCTCCGATTCGCTCCAGCCCCGCCGCCGTCTCGCGCAACGCGCTGTCCGGCACTCCTATATCCCGGCCGCCCTCGGAACCGTACGCCGGAGTCGGCCGAAGCCGGCTGCCGCATCTGCTGCAATATATGGCATCCTCTGCCGTCTGCTCGCTTCCGCATTGCCGACATTGCAGTACTTTCATATCGGGCTACAACCTCTCCATATCCATTAACTACTCTATCATATCGGAAAATACGCCGAACCTCTACCCGTGAACCCGGTACAACCGGCGTTTTCTTCACGAGAAAAAACCGCCATGACTGCAAATCTTTGGCGGCTTTGGTCGGCGATGATGAGGAATCGTATAAAAAGTTACCAGGGCAACGGCTGCAGCCGTTCCAACAAATAACGCCGGACGTCCTCGCCGAGATCTTCCCGTTCCAGCGCCATATCGATCGTCGCTTGTACGAACCCGAGCTTGTCGCCGACATCGTAACGGCGTCCCGTGAACCGGTAAGCGGAAATCGGCCGTTCCCGGTTCAGCCGCTGCAAGCCGTCGGTCAGCTGAATTTCCCCGCCCTTGCCGGGTTCCGCCTGCTCAAGGATTTGGAAAATGGCAGGGTCCAACACATAGCGTCCGACGACGGCCAGGTTGGACGGCGCCTGGCCGGGAGCCGGCTTCTCCACCAATTCCCGGACAAACGGATGCGTGCCGTTATCGGCCAGATCGACGATGCCGTATTTATGCGTCTGGTCCCACGGCACTTCCATAACGGCGACGGCGGACGACTGGCGTTCCTCGTAAATCTCGATCATCTCCCGCAGACAAGGCGGATCGGACATCAAAATATCGTCGCCGAGCAGCACCGCGAACGGCTCGTCGCCGATAAAGCTGCGGGCGCATAGTACGGCGTGCCCGAGTCCGAGCGGCTCGCGCTGGCGAACATAGCAAATATCCGCCAATTGGGAGATGCCGCGCACCAGCGAGAGCAGTTCTTCATTGCCGCGCGCTTCCAGTTCTCCTTCCAGCTCGACGGACTTGTCGAAATGATCCTCGATCGCCCGTTTGTGGCGGCCGCTGACGATCATAATGCTCTCGATGCCCGAGGCAACCGCTTCTTCGACAATATATTGAATGGCCGGCTTATCAATGAGCGGCAGCATTTCTTTGGGCTGCGCTTTGGTCGCCGGCAAAAAACGCGTGCCGAGTCCCCCTGCCGGAATGATAGCTTTGCGAATACGCGTATGTTTCACTTACGATTCTCTCCTTTCCATGGTAACGACAGACGACGGGCGAAAAACCCAAAAACGGTTCCCGGCATAATTGACGGCGAGCGACG
Source organism: Paenibacillus cisolokensis (assembly GCF_050481165.1). NCBI lineage: Bacteria > Bacillati > Bacillota > Bacilli > Caryophanales > Paenibacillaceae > Paenibacillus > Paenibacillus cisolokensis. Next base: position 79,294 of record NZ_JBCNFP010000005.1, on the reverse strand, counting down.
ATACGACGGACAACGCTTTGGACCAGCCTATGGAAAAGCCTGCCAATTCATACGCGGCCGAAAGCGCCGCAATCGATACGCCGTACGACATTCCGTTAACGAGCAGGAAGGACAACCACTCGCGCGCATTCCCGCGCTTGCGGCTTTTGAAGGTCCATCGCTTGTTCCATATGTAGCTGTTCAGCATGCCCGCGCCGTAAGCGGCCGTCTGCGCAGCCGCATAAGGCGCCCCGCCCCATGCGTACAGAAGCGCGAACACCACCGCATCGACGGCTGTGTTCAGCACGCCCACTGCGCCAAAGCGGATCATCGTCCCGGCTGTACCGCTTTTCGCCGCACCGGTTTCCGGCGGGTTGGCCGCCGACGGGCCGGCTTTCGTCGGATCGGATGCCGACGGGCCGGCTACCGTCACGGGCGGGTCCGAAACGGCGCCTTTCGCCGCTTGACGATTTTCCGTGTCGGACGACATGACCGATTCTCCTTCACTGCCTAAATTATTCTGACCTGTATATTATAACCCGTATAGGCTCGTTTGCCCAATAAGCGAATAAGCGCCGGGCCGTTTGACAGCGCCGCCGGGATCATGCAAAATTTGGGATAACTCCGGTACGTCCGGCACGATCGCATTTGCGCAGGAAAGGAGCATTCGCTATATGTTGATTACCGAACAACTGCGGACAACGCGGCGCGACGACATGATCGACATTACGCGTACCGTGGCGGCTGCCGTCGCCAAAGCGGGCGTTGAAGAAGGCATCGCCGTCGTCTACTGCCCCCATACAACCGCAGGCATTACGATTCAGGAGAACGCCGATCCCGACGTCAAGCACGACATCCTGATGCGCCTCGACGAAGTATATCCGTGGGAGCATCCGCGATACCGGCACGCCGAAGGCAACACCGCTTCCCATCTGAAAGCATTGACCGCCGGCGCCAGCCAGACGGTCATCATCAGCGGCGGCAGACTGCTGCTCGGCCGATGGCAGGGCCTGTACTTCTGCGAATTCGACGGCCCCCGCAACCGTACCTATTATATCAAGCTTGTCCGGACGTCCTAGAACAGGGATGAACCAGCGACGGCAGCCGCGACGGCCGGCATTCGTTTCCCGTATCGGATACGGAGGCGATGCCGGTTTTTGTTGCGATCGCGGCGCGCGTGAAGCGGTAAATGAATTTGCGTAAAAGGTATTGACAAACTACCTTAATTATAATAATTTTAATTTAGTACTTATTATTGAATCTGAAACAGAGGTGGACTGTCATGCACAAAACGATCATCGTCGGGACCGGTCCGGCCGGTCTCACCGCCGCCATTTATTTGGCCCGCGCCAATCTGGCCCCGCTCGTGCTGGAAGGACCTCAGCCGGGGGGACAGTTGACGACGACGACCGAGGTCGAGAACTTCCCCGGATTTCCCGACGGCATTATGGGGCCGGATTTGATGAACAACATGCGGCGGCAGGCCGAACGGTTCGGCGCCGTGTTCAAGACCGGCTGGGTGAACAGCATCGAACTGGGACAGCGTCCGTTCGTCCTGGATGTGGAGGGAATCGGACGGCTGGAAGCGGAAACCGTCATTCTGTCCACCGGAGCGTCGGCCAAATACCTCGGCATTCCCGGCGAGAAGGAGAATGTCGGACGGGGCGTCAGCACCTGCGCGACTTGCGACGGCTTCTTCTTCCGCGGCAAACGGATCATCGTGATCGGCGGCGGCGATTCGGCGATGGAGGAAGCGGCATTCCTTACCCGCTTCGCATCGGAGGTGCGCGTCGTCCACCGGCGGGAAGAACTGCGGGCATCCAAAATTATGCAGGAGCGCGCGCGTGCGAACGACAAAATCGTCTGGAGCCTGAACCGGACGCCGCTTGAAGTGGTCACAAGCGACCATGGCGTAACGGGATTGAAAGTGCTGAACAACAGCACCGGCGAAGAGGAGCTGCTGGAGGCGGACGGCATTTTTGTCGCGATCGGCCATACGCCGAACACCGGATTTTTGAACGGGCAGATCGATACGGACGAGCAAGGCTACATCCGGGTCGTTCCCGGCACTTCGCAAACGAATGTTCCCGGCGTATTCGCTTGCGGCGACGTGCAGGACCGGCATTACCGCCAGGCGATTACAGCGGCGGGAAGCGGCTGTATGGCGGCACTCGATTGCGAGCGTTACCTGGAGGCGCTCGGGCACGAATCCGTGACGGCGTAAAGGCGCGCCCTGCGCATAGGCCATTGTCATACGTTAATAAAAGGAGGAGAAACCATTATGACAACCATTCATGAAGCGTTGAACCGGCAAATTGCCAACTGGAGCGTATTATACATCAAGCTGCACCATTATCACTGGTATGTGAAAGGCTCGCAGTTTTTCACGCTGCACGCCAAGTTTCAAGAGCTGTATGAGGAGGCCGCTCTTCGCGTCGACGAACTGGCCGAACGGCTGATTGCCATCGGCGGCCGTCCGGTGTCGCGGATGAAACAGTTTCTTGAGACCGCAACCGTGAAGGAAGCGGAAGGAAACGAGACGGCCGAGCAAATGGTCGATGCGCTTATCGCCGACTACTCGCTTATGATCGGCGAGCTGCAGGACGCGACGGCGATCGCCGAGCGCCAGGGCGACGAGCGGACAGCCGACATGCTTGTCGACATCCAGAAAGGGCTGGAAAACCATGTCTGGATGCTGAAGGCGTTCAACGGCCGGTAAAGGCCGATTATATAGATTCAGAAGCGGATCGCTGCGGCGCTTGACGCCGCGCCGGTCCGCTTCTTTGCATTTCAGAAGGTAAAGCCGTTGACGCTTTATCCAGCAGGCATTACACCAGCCTGATCCGGCAGCTGCCGGCCGGCTTGCCTTCCCACAGCGCCTCCAGCGTATCGCCGTCCTGCAAGGCGGCGACGCCTGCCGGCGTTCCGGTAAAGATCAGATCTCCGGGGCCGAGTCCGAAACGTTCGCCGATATGGGCGATAAGCGCCGGAATCGGAAACAGCATATCCCGCGGGTTGCCCCGTTGCGCCTCTTCTCCGTTGCGCAGCAAAACGAACTCGCGTTTCGCAAGCTCGGCCTCTCCGGGATACGGAAGCCAGCCGGTCAACGGCGCCGATCCGCGGAATCCTTTGGCGTCGAGCCAGGGATGGCCCTTCTCCTTGAGCGCGCTCTGCACATCGCGCAGCGTCAGATCGAGTCCGAGCGCCATCGCATCGACGCACCGGTCCGCATCCGCCCCCGGTTCCCAGCGGCTGCCGATCCGCAGCACGATCTCCAGCTCGAAGTGGACGGCGCCGCGGCCGCCGGGCAGCTCCACCGTTCCGCCGTCCATCGGCACGACCGCGTGGGACGGCTTCGTAAACACCATCGGCTCTTCCGGCACCGCATTGCCGAGCTCCAGCGCATGCAGCCGGTAATTGCGTCCGATGCAATAGATGTTGCGAATATTCAAATCCATCGTCATCTGCTCCTTCTGTTAACGGTTTTGCTCCGCTGTTTCCCCGGCGGCGATCCGCTCCGCCAATTCGTTCAAATAAGTCCACCGCTCGATCAGCGCATCGAGCCGGGCCTCCAGCTCGTTCTGCTCCCGGAGCAGCTCCTGCAGCCGGACAGCGTCGCTGCCTGCTTCCTCCATCGCTTCGTTTACGAGCCGCAGCTTCTCCTCGGCTTCTGCGATCCACCCGTCGATCCGTTCAAATTCCTGCTGCTCCTTGTACGACATGCGCAGCCGCCGGGCGCCCGGCGCCGCGCCGGAGGACGATGGCGCCGGCTCGCGCTTGCGGCCGCCGGAAACGTCCGCTTGCCCGCGTTCCGTTTCCTTCTCCTGACGTCCGGACCGCTCCGCATAATCGGAATAATTCCCTTCGTGCCGGGAGATCGAGCCGTCCCCTTCGAATACGAGCAGCCGGTCGACCGTCCGGTCCAAAAAATAGCGGTCGTGCGAAACAATCAGCGCGACGCCGGGGAAATCGTCCAGATAGTCCTCCAGCACCGACAGCATGGCGATGTCCAGATCGTTCGTCGGCTCGTCCAGCAGCAACACGTTCGGAGCGTCCATCAGCACCCGGAGCAATTGCAGACGGCGCTTCTCGCCGCCGGACAATCTGCTGATCGGCGTCCATTGCATGGCGGGCGGAAAAAGGAAGCGTTCCAGCATTTGCGAAGCCGATACGGTCGAACCGTCCGCGATCCGCACTTGCTCGGCGGCTTCGCGGATATATTCGATGACGCGCAGCGATTCGTCCATCTCCTCTCGCTCCTGGGAGAACCAGCCGATGCGCACCGTCGGGCCGATCGTCACTTCCCCTTCATCCGGCTGCAGACGGCCGGCGATCAGCTTGAGCAGCGTCGACTTGCCGCTGCCGTTGGCGCCGATAATGCCGATCCGCTCCTCCGGTACGACAATGCAGCTGAAATCGCGGAACAGCGTCCGCCCGCCATAGCGTTTGCCGACGCGATCCAGCTCGATAACCTTCTTCCCGAGCCGGGCCGAAGCGACGGAAAGGTCCAGCTTGCCCCCGGCCCGTGGCGCCTCCTGCGCCTTCAGCGCCTCGAACCGGGCTATGCGCGCCTTCTGCTTCGTCGTTCGCGCCTTCGCGCCGCGCCGAATCCATGCCAGCTCACTTCGCATAAGCGACTGCCGCTTCGCCTCCGCCGCCTCCTCCCGCTCCTCGCGCGCCAGCTTCTGCTCCAGAAAACCGCTGTATGAGGCCGTATAAAAATAGGAGCGTCCCTTGTCCAGCTCCAGAATCCGGTTCGTCACCCGATCGAGAAAATACCGGTCGTGCGTCACCATCAGCAGCGCCCCTTTGCGCTTGCGGAGCACGCTCTCCAGCCAGGCGACCGACTCATTGTCGATATGGTTCGTCGGCTCGTCGAGAATCAGCACGTCGGACGGCTGCAGCAGCGCCGCCGCCATCGCCGCCCGCCGCCGCTGGCCGCCGGACAACTCCCCCAGCTTTGCACCGTACTGGCGCAGACCGAGCTTCGAGAGCGCTGTTCGAGCCTCATGCTCCAGCTGCCAGGCGTCAAGCGCATCCATCGCTTCCGCGGCCCGCAGCACGCGGCGCTGCAGCTCTTCGTCGGACGGCTGCAGCGCCAGCGCCGCCGTCGCCTCGGCATGCTCGCGCACCGCCCGCAGCTGCGGCGAATCGCCGGCCAGCACATAATCCAGCACCGTCATCCCGTCGTCGAACGACGGATCCTGCGGCAGCATGCGCACCGTGACGCGCCCGGGAATGACGACCTGACCGCCGTCGGCCGGCTCCTCTCCCGCGATAATGCGCAGCAGCGTCGACTTGCCGGTGCCGTTAATGCCGATAATCCCGATGCGGTCGCCTTCCGCGACACCGAACGAGACGTCCCGGAACAGCGTTTTATCCCCGTAGCTCTTCGTGACTTGTTCAACGGACAACAGATGCATAACAGCAGGCACCTTCGCTTTCTGTTTCGTATCGCTATCCGTATCATACCATACGAACGGGCTGCGGGCATGGCCGGCGACTAACGGCGTCAGGGGCTTTTCGTTGCGTTATGGGCGGATCAAGGCTAAACTGATTTTTGCATCATGCAATTATAATTGCGCAATTCTCGGCTTGAAGACATAAGCTTAAGGCAGGTGGAGCTTCCCATGAAACGACAGGCGCCCATTCGCCTGCTGCTGTGCGCTGCGCTGCTGTCGGTCATCGCGGCGCTGTCCGGATGCGCTTCGGGCGAGGCGCATGTAACGGTTAATCTCGACGGGTCGGCCGATTTGAAAGTGAAGACGGAAATCGCCCCCGCCGTTCTCCGGACCGTCGGGCAGGAAGATTTGCCGATGCGGCTGGCGGAGCGGCTGAAGCGCTGGAACATGACGGTCGAGGAGCCGGAAACGGATGGAATGGCAGGGTTTACGGCCAGCCGCCATTTTACGAGGGAAGAATTGAGCGGGAACGGCGAATTTCCGGCCGTTCCCGGCCTTCGTGTCGACCATTCAACCGAAAAGCGGCTGTTTACGGTCAAACACCGGATTCGGATCGAAGCGGATCCGCTGGAATGGGTGCCGGAGACCGCGCGCCGGCAGCTTGAAGAACGGCTCGGCTTGCTGCAATCCGCTGCCCGCACCCTGGCGGAGCGCCAGCTTTCCCTCCGCGTCGCGGTCACGCTGCCGATCCGATGGTCGGATCATAACGCCGATCAGGTTGCCGACGGAGGCCGAACGATCAGCTGGCAGCTATCGCTATTCGAGCCGAATGTGCTGGAGATGGAGGCGGCCGTGCCGCGCGCCGGCGTGATAGCGGCTGCCGGCGGCGGATTGCTGCTCCTTCTCATCGCCGGCATCGTCGTTTTCTTTCGCAGACGGAAGAAGTGCAGCCAGCGGATCGGCTAGACGGCCCTCAGACGCCTTCCACGATGCGCGCGGCGCGGACGGCAGCTTCCGCAAGCAGCTTCTCCTCGTCGATCGTCAGCAGCCGGCGCGACCGCATAAGCGGCACGCCGTCGACGAATACGCTGTCCACGTCGCCGCCCGCCGCGGCGTATGCGATAACCGCTTCCGGATCATGAAGCGGCTGCAGATGAGGCTGCCGCAGGTCGATCAGCAGCAGGTCGGCCTTCTTCCCCGCTTCTAGCGTCCCGACCTCCGAGTCGATGCCGAGCAGCCGGGCGCTGCCCGCCGTCGCCATGCGCAGCGCCCGCCCCGCCGGCAGTGCGGTCGGGTCCTGAGCCGCAAGCTTCTGCAGCCAGGCCGCGGCCCTGATCTCCGCGAACATATCGAGCGTCGTCGCGCTGCCCGCGCCGTCGGTCCCGATGCCGACGGCCACCCCTTGCTCCATCAGGGCGGCGACCGGCGCAATGCCGCATCCGAGCTTCGCATTGCTGACCGGATTATGAGCCGCCCCGCCCCGCATACCGCGCAGCAGACGGATGTCTGATGCCGACAGATGAACCGCATGCGCGAGCAGCACATGCGCTTCGTCGAACAGCCCGAGGTCATGCAAATATTCCGTCGGCGTCTTGCCGTAACGTTCCCGTATGATCGCGGTTTCCTCGACCGTCTCGGCCAGGTGGATATGAATCGGAATCCGCTTGCGGCCGGCTTCACCGATCAGTTCCTTGAGAGGCTCCGGCGGGCAGAGATACGGCGAATGGGGATCGAGCATCGTCGTGATGCGCCCGTTCGCTTGGCCCGACCATCGCTCGATCAAATCCCAGCCCTCCGCGAGCCGCTTGCCGCCGTCATCCTCCGCCAATGCGAGGCCGCGCGCAAGTGAAGCCCGCATGCCCGTCTCCGCAACTGCCGTCGCAATCTGTTCCATATGAATGTACATATCGGCGAACGCGGTCGTTCCCGAGCGGATCATCTCCGCCATCGCCAGTTGCGCGCCCCAGTAGATATCTTCTTCGGTCATCCGGGCTTCTGCCGGAAACATTTTGCGCTCCAGCCAATCCATCAGCTTCAGATCGTCGGAGAAGGCCCGCAGCAGAGTCATCGGACTGTGCTGATGCGCATTGATCAGCCCCGGCATCGCCGCCATCCCTTCACCGGATATGATTTCGTCACCGGGGTGTTGCGAAGTAACACTTGGTCCTACCGAAGCGATACGGCTTCCTTCCAGCACAATGTCCCCGCGAAACGGACGGTCCCCTTCCTTCATCGTCATAATGAGGACATTCCGAATGATCGTTCTCGTTTTGGCGCCATGCATCTTCTCAAGCTCTCCTCTCGTCATCGTTTCGTTCGAGAAGAGCATAAACGTTGCCGCAGCGTGAAGGTCAAGCGGAGGGGCCGATCATTCGCTCCGGCCGCACGATTTCGTCGAACCGTTCCGCGCTCAGCAAGCCGCTCGCCACGGCAGCCTCCTTCAGCGTCAAGCCTTCGGCATGAGCGCGCTTGGCGATCGCCGCCGCGTTCTCGTACCCGATATACGGGTTCAGGGCGGTGACCAGCATCAGCGAACGTTCCAGATTGCGCGCGATCGCCTCCTTGTTCGGCCGGATGCCGACGGCGCAGTTGGCGTTGAACGACCGCATCGCGTCCGCCAGCAGACCGGCCGATTGCAGGAACAGATGCGCGATGACCGGCTTGAACACATTAAGCTGAAAATGCCCTTGGCTGGCCGCGAAGCCGATGGCCGCGTCGTTGCCCATAACCTGGCAGACGACCATCGTCAGCGCCTCGCTCTGCGTCGGATTGACTTTGCCCGGCATGATCGAGCTGCCCGGCTCGTTGGCCGGAATGATGATTTCGCCGATTCCGCTGCGCGGGCCGCTGGCCAGCAGTCGAACGTCATTGGCGATCTTCATCAGATCGGCCGCCAGCGCCTTCATCGCGCCGTGAACGAATACGAGCTGATCGTGGCTGGTCAGCGCATGGAACTTGTCCGGGGCGGTAACGAAAGCTTTGCCCGTAAGCGCGCTTACTTCCGCGGCCGCGACAGCGGCAAAATCGGGATGGGCATTCAACCCGGTGCCGACCGCCGTGCCGCCGAGCGCCAACTCCTTCAAGCCTTCGGCCGCCGAGCGGATCATGTCCCCCGTTTTGCTCAGCATTTCGCGCCAGGCGCCGATTTCCTGGCCGAGCGTCAGCGGCGTCGCGTCCTGCAGATGCGTCCGGCCGATCTTGACGACATCCGCAAATTCGCGGGCTTTCGCATCCAGCGTCGACCGAAGCTCTTCCAGCGCCGGAAGCAGCATGTCTTCCACCGCCAGCGTTGCCGCAATATGCATCGCGGTCGGGAACGTGTCGTTGGAGCTTTGCGACCGGTTGACGTCGTCGTTCGGATGGATGCGCAGCGAAGACCCTTGATCGGCCAGCAGCGCGTTGGCGCGATTGGCTATGACTTCGTTGACGTTCATATTCGTCTGCGTACCGCTGCCGGTCTGCCAGACGACGAGCGGGAAGTGGTCGTCGAGCCGTCCATCCGCGATTTCATCCGCCGCGCGGGCGATCGCTTCGGCTTGTTCGGCCCCCAGCACGCCGAGCTTCAAGTTCGCCTGCGCGGCCGCCTTTTTGACCAGCGCCAGCGCTTTTACAATTTCGATCGGCATACGTTCCGTGCCGATGCGGAAATTTTCGAGGCTGCGCTGCGTTTGCGCGCCCCACCAGCGATCGGCGGGAACCCGCACTTCCCCCATCGTATCCTTCTCGATCCGGTAACCGTTCTGTTCTGCCATCGATAATCTCCTCCTTTTCCTTTTATCCTATTGTTGCCCGAACGGAAGGGGGATTAATTGCGGCAACCGATCATGGCCAAAAACGGGACGTCTCCGAGACGTCCCGCTTCCTCTGAGCCGCTGTCCGGCGGCATGCCGCATCCCCGCCGCCTGCGCTTCTCAGCGCCGGACAGCGTTCCGATACGCTTCCATATAAGCGGCGGCTTGCCGCTCGATCAACGTATAGTCGCCGGTTTTCACCGCTTCCTTCGTCAAATCGCTCCCGATGCCGACCGCCACCGCTCCGGCCTGAATCCACTCTTTCAGGTTCGCAAGCGATACGCCGCCCGTCGGCATAATATTCGCTTGCGGCAGCGGCCCCTTGATCGCCGAAATGATGCCGGGCGAGAACGCGTTGCCTGGAAACAGCTTCACGATATCGACGCCGAGCTCCAGCGCGCTCTGAATTTCCCCGATCGTCATGGCTCCCGGCATGACCGGCACGCAATACCGATTGCACAATTTCACCGTGTCCGGATTGAGCGAAGGCGCTACAACGAATTCGGCACCGGCCATAATGGCCGCCCGCGCGGTCTCCGGATCCAGCACCGTTCCGACGCCGATGATCGCATAGTTCTCGTCATCCGGAGAAGCCGAGCTGGAAAACTCCCCGGCCAGCTGTTCGACCGCCCGCAGCGCGAACGGCACCGTCATCGTAATCTCGATCGCCTTGATCCCGCCTTTGACGGCATGGCGCGCCATCCGCGCGACATCCTCCGGCGAGTCGGCCCGCAGCACCGCCACGACACCCGCATCCGCCACTTTCCGCAATATGTCCGGCTTTTTCATCAATTCGCTTCATCCCTTTGCGCAGTTGTATGATCGTTACTATTGGCGATTATCCGGTGAATTTCCTGCCGAAGAGACAAAAAAATACATGCTGCAAGCTTGTCCGACACAAAATAAGGGCAACCCCTCAGACTGAACGAACAAGCCTGCCGGGGTCACCCGTCTTCAATCACAAGCTGTCGGCTCCGGAATTCATCTTGCCGAGCTCATGCTCCACCAATAGGGTAAGCTCATCCTCGTATCCGCCCGTAATCCGGTACTTGCGGATATAATCGCGAACGAACTTGCGAGGATCCTTGGGCTGAAAAATTCGCGTCAGTTCCTTCAGGCTTTCTTTGACTTCATTCTGGCTATGCTTGGCCATGAAATCTCCTCCCCTATCGTTGGATAGTCGCCCTACAATGGCAGAAGGGCAAGAATATACGCGGCTCAAGACCGCCAATCCCCTTCCGGTCCAGGCAATCCCATGGTGCGCCGAGGTACAAGAATGTTTCAATTTTTCTAACTATTATAACACTTTAAGCTCCACGGGAAAAGAGAACATGAGCGGACGACCGTTCACCGCCGATTTCCGTCCGCTTCGTCGCTCGAATGCGGCTCCGCCCGGACATCCTGTTTTCCAGCCGGGTCCGCAGGTTCTTCCGAATGGGGAAAGGCGGGACCGCCCGTGCCTTTTCGAAACATGCGCAGATAAGCGACCACCCCCAATAACGCCACCGCTATGCCGAAGATCAGCCCGAGCGTCGTCACCCAGCCTTCCACCGCTTCCATAATCCCGCCCCCTTTCCATACAAAAACGGCCCGCCCTCGCCGGGCGAGTCGTTATTTTCCATATATAGGTTATTATATCGAAACAAATGGGGGCAAGCAATGAGATGTCGAGGACTGTCACATTTTATTCTTTTTTCGCCTTTCGCCGAAACGCTCCGGTACCCCAAGCCACCAGTTCCCCATCGTCGCCGATGACTTTTCCTTGCATGGTCAGCGTCCGGGGCGACCGGTGAATTTGCTCCGCTTCGCAAACCAGGATGCCGCCCCGGCTGCTCGTCAAGAAGTGGACGCCCAGCTGCGCGGTTACGATTTGGTCGTCCGGATAAGCCATCATGGCCGCAAGCCCCATCGCATTGTCGAGCAAAGAAGCGATGACGCCGCCATGAACGATGCCGATCAGGTTCAGATGCTGCTCCCGGGTTTCCAGACAGATCGTCGCCTTACCGGCTTTTGCCTGCACGATTTCGCAGCCGAGCAGCCCCCAGAACGTCGATTGGGCGGACGCGGCAAGCCTTGTCAGATGGCCCGCCTGATCGGCCTGCTGCACAAACCAGTTTTCGCCAGCCATATGCGGCACGCTCCTTTACGACTCTTCTTCCTCCAGCAGCTTTCGCCGCAGCACCTTGCCCACCATCGATGTAGGCAGCGAGTCGCGAAATTCGTATAGATGGGGCACCTTGTAAGCCGCCAGCCGCTCCCGGCACCACCGGTCAAGTTGGGGACGCGACACCTGCCAGCCGTCCCGCAGCACGATGAACGCTTTGACCGTTTCGCCGCGGTAGGCGTCCTTCACCCCGACGACCGCCGCCTCGCGGACAGCCGGATGCTCATACAGCACTTCCTCCACTTCGCGCGGATACACGTTAAACCCTCCGGCAATGATGACGTCCTTGATCCGGTCAATAATCGTAAAATAACCGTCCGCATCCATCGTCGCCAAGTCGCCCGTATGAAGCCAGCCGCCCTTCAGCGCCAGTGCCGTTTCCTCCGGCCGCTGCCAGTAGCCTTGCATCACCTGGGGACCCTTGACGACGAGCTCGCCGATCTCGCCGGCCGGCACCGGCTCGCCTGTCGCCGGATCGACGACGGCGGCGTCCGTATCGGGGAACGGCACGCCGATCGTCCCGATTTTGCGCAGCCCCCAGATCGGATTGGCATGGGTGACGGGGGACGCTTCGGTCAGCCCGTATCCTTCGATCAGCCGGCCGCCGGTCAGCTTCTCGAACCGTTCCTGCACGTCGAGCGGCAACGGCGCCGAGCCGCTGATGCATACCTCGATCGACGACAGGTCGGCCGTCCTGGCATCCTGGTGATGATTTAAGGCCACGTACATGGTCGGTGCTCCCGGAAAAATGTTCGGCCGCTTCTGCCTGATCGTCTTGATCACCGCATCCGGTTCAAAGCGCGGCAGCAAAATAAGCAGCCCCGCCCGCAAGACCGAATAGTTCATCAGCACTGTCAGCCCGAAGACATGAAAGAGCGGAAGCGCCGCAAGAAAACGCTCGCTGCCGCCGACCGTCCGGTAGCACCAGGCCGCCGTCTGCACCGTATTGGCAACCAGATTCCGGTGGGTCAGCATAACCCCTTTCGGCCTGCCGGTGGTGCCGCCCGTATATTGCAGCAGCGCCAGATCGGCCGCGGGATCGAGCGGCACTTCAGGCGGCTCGCCCGCAGCGCCGGCCAGCAGCCGGCGGTAAGCATGCACGCCCATTCTGCCGTAAGGAATGTCGGCGCGGAACCCTTCCTTGCGCTGCTTCAGGGGATAAAGCGCGTTTTTCGGAAACGGCAGCGCATCCTTCAGCGACGTGACGATGACATGTTTAAGCTCGGGCAGCGGACCGGACTCGGGGCGTTCCCCCCGCACCCGGGAGAGCCGCGGATACAGCAGATCAAGGGTAACGATCGCCGACGCTCCGCTGTCGGCCAGTTGGTATTCCAGCTCCCGCTCCATATAGAGCGGGTTCGTCTGGACGACGATGGCGCCGATCGACAGCGCTCCGAAGTAAGCCGTGACGGCCTGCGGGCAGTTCGGCAGCATAATGGCGACGCGGTCGCCCTTGGCGATGCCGAGCGACGAGAGGGCCGCCGCCATCCGGTTGACGTCCGCCAGCAGCCGCCGGTAAGCGGTCTTCTTGCCGAGAAAATAAAGCGCCGGCCGATCGGGGTGCTTCGCGGCGGCATCCCGCAGCAGCTGCGGGATGCCGCAATCGGGATAATCGAGCTCCGGCGGCACTTCCGCCGGATAGTGACGGAGCCAGGGGCGGCGCTGCGGCTGTTCGCTTCGTTCCATCGCGTCCCTCCTCCTCTATACCACGTAGCGTTCGGCGGCAATGACGCGGGCGGCGACGGCCCGTTTCAGCGCAATCGTATCGGCGAGCGGGGCGCGCGTCAGCTTTTTGAGCACCGACAGCTGGACTTGCAGCCCGTCGCCCTGCTCGAGCGCAGCGAGCGTCCGTTTGGCGAGCGATTCTATCCGCTCCATCGCTTCCTGGACGAAGATGGCGCTCATCCGTACGGCGTTGCGGGCGCTGTCCGGCACGCTCCGCTCGTCGTGCGCGCCTCCGGCGCGTTGCAGCATTTTTTCCGTACGCAGCAGCGCGCTCTCCATTGCGTAAATCTGAATCATCATATCCGCCAGCGCGCACAGCACCTCCTGCTCCTGCTCGAGCTGCGGACCGTATTTTTGCACCGCCTGGCCGCCAACGGCCAGAAATATCTTTTTCGCCTGATCGAGCCGGTACTTCTCTTTGCCGAGCAAGCCGTCGAATGCCGGCAGCGGCTGCGGCCGCAGCAATTCCTCTTGCAGGGCGCGCGCTTTGCGCAGCAGCGGCAATTCGCCCTTCAGCACCTTCTTCATCAACGCGCCGGGAATAAGCATCCGGTTAATTTCATTCGTCCCTTCGAAAATGCGGTTAATGCGGGAATCGCGGTAGATCCGCTCGACCTTGTACTCGCGGATATAGCCGTAGCCGCCGTGAATTTGCACCCCTTCGTCAGCCACCTGATCGAGCGCTTCGGAGGCGAACACTTTGATGATCGAGCATTCGAGCGCGTATTCCCCGATCGCTCTTGCCGCCTGCATGCCCGCATCCGGCGCGTCGGGATCGGCGCCGGCGAGCGTCTCGTCGATCAGCCCAGCCGTGCGGTACACCATGCTTTCCAGCACATAGGTGGCGGTGTTCATTTCCGCCAGCTTCGCGCCGATCAGCGGAAAGCTCGATATTTTCTGTCCGAACTGCTTGCGCGTATTGGCATAGGCGGAAGCGAGCGCGATCGTCTCCTTGGCGGTGCCGAGACAGCCCGCGCCGAGCTTGAACCGGCCGATGTTCAAAATGTTGAAGGCGATCAGATGGCCTTTTCCGACTTCGCCGAGCACGTTGCCGACCGGCACCCGGACGTCCTCGAAGTAGAGCGGGCAGGTCGACGAGCCCTTGATGCCCATTTTATGCTCCTCAGGTCCGACGCTCAGACCCGGCGACGAGCGCTCGACGATGAACGCAGTAAAATGTTCGCCGTCCACCTTGGCGTACACGATAAACAGATCGGCAAAGCCGGCATTCGTGATGTACAGCTTGGAGCCGTTCAGCACATAATGCGAGCCGTCCGGCGACAGCCGCGCGGTCGTGCGGGCGCCGAGCGCATCCGAGCCCGAGGCCGGTTCGGTCAGACAGTACGCCGCAATTTTCGCCCCTGTCGCCAGCTCGGGAAGATACTTCGCTTTCTGCTCCGGCGTACCGAAGAAGACGATCGGCAGCGTGCCGATACCGACATGCGCGCCGACGGACAGCGCAAACGACGATGCCGGGGAGAGCGTCTCCGCCAGCAGCGTCGTGCTGACCTTGTCAAGGCCGAGTCCGCCATAAGCTTCCGGCACATCCGCCCCGAGCAGGCCGAGCGTTCCCGCTTTGCGCATGAGCTCCACCGTCAGTTCGTAGTCCAGCCCTTCGATGCGGGCATCGACAGGACGGATCTCGCCTTCCAGAAACGCCCGCGCCGCATCCGCCATCAGAAGCTGCTCCTCTGTAAAATCTTCCGGGGTCACAACCGACGCCGGCGAAACATTCTCGATCGTGAACCAGCCGCCCTTTCGCCCACTATCCTTCATACCGTCCGCTCCTTTCCGTATCGCATGGGCTATGCCTCGACCTCGAACACGCCGGCCGCTCCCATCCCGCCGCCGACGCACATCGATACGACTCCGATTCCGCCGCCGCGCCTGTTCAGCTCATGAACGAGCGATACCGCCAGTTTCGTCCCCGTGCAGCCGAGCGGATGGCCGAGCGCGATCGCCCCGCCGTTGACGTTCACCTTGGCGGGATCGAGCGCGAGCTGCTCGATAACCGCCAGACATTGCGCCGCGAACGCTTCGTTCAGTTCGAACAGATCGATCTGTTCGACCGTCAGTCCCGACCGGCGCAGCGTCAGCGGAATCGCCTTCACCGGCCCGATGCCCATAATTTCGGGCGGAACGCCGACGACGCCGAAGGCGCGGAACACGGCGAGCGGTTTCGCGCCGATCGCGTCCGCCCGCTCGCGGCTCATGACCACGACAGCCGCCGCTCCGTCGCTCATCTGCGACGCATTGCCGGCCGTCACCGTGCCTTCCCGGGCGAAGGCCGGCTTGAGCGCCGCAAGCCGCTCGGGCGTCGTGTCCGGCCGCACCCCTTCGTCGGTATCGAACACGAACTCGCGGGACCATGGCCGGCCGCTGTCGTCCACGCCGGAACGGCGTACGGCAAGCGGCACGATCTCGTCCCGGAATCGTCCCGCTTCAATGGCCGCCGCCGCCCGCCGATGGCTCTCCGCCGCGAACGCATCCTGCGCTTCCCGGGTAACGCCGTAGCGGCGGGCCACCTCTTCGGCCGTATGGCCCATTCCCATGTACGCCTCCGGCATCGTGGCGGCAATGTACGGATGCGGAGACAACTTGAAGCCGGTCATCGGCACATGGCTCATGCTCTCCACTCCGCCGGCCACCACCGCGTCCGCATAGCCGAGCCGGATGCGGTCCGCCGCCATGGCGATCGCCTGCAGCCCGGAAGCGCAGAAGCGGTTGACCGTGACGGCCGGCGTCGCGGCGTCCAGCCCGGCATACAGCGCCATGATGCGCGCGAAATTCAGCCCTTGCTCCCCCTCCGGCATGGCGCAGCCGATAATGACGTCTTCGATGTCGCCGGGCCCGAGGCCGGGCACCCGCTCCAAAGCGGCGGCGAGGACGGCGCGGCCGAGATCCTCCGCCCTCGTTTCGGCGAGGCTGCCTTTTTTCGCCCGGCCGACAGCGGTGCGGACAGCCGCCACGATGACGGGATCGCGCGGATGCGCGGGGCCGAACGGCCGCTCGCGGCCGCCCACCCGCGATTGCGGTTGAGACGATGCTTCCATAAGCTGATTCCTCCTTTCACGAACTAGCCGGTGCGCGTGCGACTGGCTGAGGGAGGGGCGCTGCTTACGCACCTGCAGGGCCCTATCCACGCGCGGGCGACCGGCCGGGGCGCTGCTTGCGCACCTGCAGGGCCCTATCCACGCGCGAGCGCGGCCGCGGCCCCGGTCTCGCGCAGACGCCCGCGCAAAACTGCCGGCGCATCTGTCAGTTTCGCAGCGGCTTTCCGGTCGCCAGCATATGGCGCATTCTCTCCTGCGTCAGCGGTTCGCCGCACAGGCTGAGGAACGCTTCGCATTCGAGGTCGAGCAAATACGCCTCGCTCACCTCGGCGCCCGGAGCCACATCGCCGCCCGTCAGCACATGCGCCAGCTTGCCGGCGATCAGCGCATCGTGGCTGCTGATATAGCCGCCGAGCCGCATGGAGTGAACGGCCGTGTCCAGCACCGCCCGCCCGTCGCGGCCGGCCACCCGGATGCGGGCATCCGCGGCGGGCGGCGCATATCCCGCCCGATCCAGCTCCAGCACCGCCCGCTTCGCTTCCGCAATGCGGCCGTCATGGCGGACCGCCACGGCATCCCCCGGCCGCGTCAGACCGAGACGAAACGCCTCGTGTCCGCTCGTCGAGGTGCGGGCCATCGCGATCGTCTCGAACAGCGCAGTCAGATGCGGCTGCAAATCCCCGCCTTCTCCGGCGCGGGCAGCCGCCAGCGCGGCCGCCTCCTTGCACCCGCCGCCTGCCGGAATAAGACCGACGCCCGTCTCCACAAGTCCGAAATACGTTTCCGGCGAGAACACAATCCGGTCGGCGGGCAGGCACACTTCGACCCCGCCGCCGAGCGTCATCCGGTGCGGGGCGGCGACGACCGGACGGTCGAGACGCTTGAGCCGCAGCATGCTGTCCTGGAAGTAGCGGATGATCTCCTCGACTTCATCCCATTCCCCGCTTTGGGCTTCCATCAACAGCAGCATCAGGTTGGCGCCGACGCAGAAGTTGCGTCCCTCGTTCGCCAGCACAAGACCGCGCCAATTGCGCTCGACTTCCGCGACGCTATCCCGGATGGCGGCCAGTATGTCGCTTCCGATCGCATTGTTGCGCGAATGAAATTCGAGGCACACGACTTCGTCCCCGATGTCGATAAGCGAGGCGCCCGCATTGCCAAGCACCGTCTTTCCTGCTGCTTTGAGCCTGTCGAGCCGGATTTCGTCCGGCTGAACCTCTTCTTCCTTGTAGCGTCCATGCGAAAAATGGTACCGTACCGCCCCCTCCTCCCGGTAAAAGCCGGCATGGCCTGCGGCAAGCCACTCGGTTACCCATGCCGGCACCGCGTCGCCCTCGGCCTTCATCCGTTTAACGGCAGCCTCCGCTCCGATGGCGTCCCACAACTCAAAAGGACCGAGCTCCCAATTGAAGCCCCAGCGCATCGCCCGGTCGATATCACCGATATCGTCGGCGATAACTCCGACCAGTCCGGCCGCATACAGCAGCGTCCGCTTCAGCGACGTCCAGGCGAACTTCGCATGCGGATGGCCCGGATCGGCGCTGAGCAAGGCTTTCACTTTGGCCGCCGTACCTTTCGCCGATTTGGCCGCTTCGATCACCGGCGAGGCCGCTTCCCGCTTCGGCCTGTATTCCAGCGTCGTCCAATCGAGCGTCTCGATTTCGCTCGCGCCGTCCGCCCTTTTCCGTTTGCGGTAAAACCCGGCGCCGCTCTTCTCGCCGAGACGGCCCCGGTCGACCAGCCGCTGAAGCAGGGCGGGACGGGTGAAAGCGGCCCGTTCGGCCTCGTCTTCGCTGCGCTCCCTGACGTTGTCGACCACATGCAGAAGCGTATCGAGCCCGACCAGATCGAGCATGCGGAACGTCGCCGTCTTGGGACGCCCCATCGCCGGACCGGTCAGCGCATCGGCTTCCTCCACGGTCAGGCCGAATGCGGTCATCGCTTCCAATGTTGCAAGCATCCCGAACGTACCGATCCGGTTCGCAATGAAATTGGGCGTGTCTCGCGCGATGACCACCCCTTTGCCGAGCCGCCGTTCGCACACGTCGCGCAGCCGCTGGGTGGCGGCAGGGTCGGTGTCCGGACCGGGAACGAGCTCGACCAGCTTCATATAACGCGGCGGATTGAAAAAATGCGAGGCGAGAAAATGGCGGCGGAACGTCTTCGACCTCCCTTCTGCCAGCGCCGTCACCGACAGCCCGGACGTGTTCGTGCTGACGATGGCATCATCCCGCCTCACGCCGTCGATCTGCGCCAACACGGCGCGTTTCGCGTCCAACCGTTCGACGACCGCTTCAACGATCCAATCGGCATCGGCCAATGCCGCCAGATCGTCCGCCAAATTGCCCGTTGCAATCCGATTCGCAAAGGAAGGATCGTACAGCGGCGCCGGACGGGCGGTGGCCAGCCGCTGCACCGCGTCTCTCGCCAGCCGGCTGCGTACGGCGGGATCGGCGAGCGTAAGGCCGCGCCGTTCCTCCTCCGGCGTCAGACGATCCGGCACGATATCGAGCAGCAGGACGGACATGCCGGCATTGGCCAGATGGGCGGCGATGGCCGCGCCCATAACGCCCGATCCGACAACCGCCGCCCGCCGAATCGGACGATGCGTTGACGTCACGAATATTCAACCTCCTTAAACGTTTATTCAGCTAAATTCCGGGTTCGGCATCCGGCACATTGCTACCTGCGCCTTCTTTCGCCTGCTTCCGGCTAGCCGGCCAACGGTTCGCCGAAGACGGCGGCCGCGAGCAGCTCCGCGGCATCTCGTGCCTTGACCGTTTCCTCCGCCTCCAGCAGCTTGATGCCGTCTTCCATCATCGTCAGGCAATACGGGCACGCGGAGCCGATGACGGTAGGTCCGACGGCAAGCGCCTGGGCCGCTCGCGCCTCGTTCACCCGGACGCCTCCCTTCTCCTCCATCCACATCAAGCCTCCGCCTGCTCCGCAGCACATCCCCCGCTCCCGGGAACGCTCCATCTCCTTGAGCGCAATGCCCGGAATGGAGCGGATGATGGCGCGCGGAGGATCATAAATGCCGTTATACCTCCCCAAATAGCAGGAATCGTGATACGCGACCGTCTCCCTGACCGGATGAACGGGCTTCAGCTTTCCTTCCGCCACAAGATTCGCCAGCATTTCGGTATGATGCTCCACCCGCACGCCGGACGGCAGACCGAAATCCGGATATTCGTTCCGGAACGTATTGTACGTATGCGGGCAAGCGGTCACGATGCGGGTGATGCCGTATTTTTTCAAAATGGCGATATTCTCGCGGGCAAGCTCCTGAAACAGCAGTTCGTTGCCGAGCCGCCGCGCCGTATCCCCCGAATTCCGCTCTTCCGACCCGAGCGAAGCGAAGCGGACCCCGGCCGCATCAAGCAGCCGGACAAGATCGAACAGCACGCGGCGGCTCCGGTTGTCGTAAGCGCCCATCGATCCTGCCCACAGCACGATTTCCGGCCGTTCGCCGCGGCGGTGCAGCTCCTGCACGGACGGAACGGCAACGCCGGTTCGCCGTTCGCATTCGGCCATCCAGCCGCTTCGTTCGGCGCGCGGCAGCCCCCACGGATTGCCCTGCCGCTCGATATTTTGCAATGCCCGCTGCCCGTCGGCCGGCAGCGTACCCTGCATCAGCACGAGATGACGCCGCAGGTCGACGATTTTGTCCACATGCTCATTGCCGACAGGACATTGCTCCTCGCAGCTGCGGCAGGTGGTGCAGGCCCAAATTTCGTCCGGCGTCATGACGCCCCCGACCAGTTCCACTTCGTCCGGCTGCCGGTCTGCCTTGGTCCAGCCTTGCAACTGGGCCGCCATCGTCGGCGCGATCGCCGTTCCTCCCCGAGTCCCCAACTCCGCCCAATGCGGTTTGACCGCCGCCATCCGGTGCGCCCCGTCCCCGCTATCGAAGCGCCGTCCGCTCGCAAACAGCCATTCCGGTACCCAAGGGGACTTGCCGGTTACGGCCGCCCCCCGCTCGTTCAAATGGTCGCGCAGCTTGGTGATCAGATGCATCGGCGACAGCAGCTTGCCGGTGGACGATGCCGGGCATACATTGGTGCAGCGCCCGCACTCCACGCAGGCGTACAAATCGAGCAGCTGCTTGCGGGTAAAATCGCCGATCTCCCCCGCTCCGAACGACTCGGCCGATTCATCCTCCAAATCGAGCGGAGCGAGTCTTCCCGGCGGAGTCCGGCGTTTCAGCCAAAGATTGACCGGAGCGGTAATCAGATGAAAATGTTTCGATTGCGGGATGTAGACCAAAAACGAGTACAGCACGAGCAGATGCAGCCACCAGAACAGCTCATGCAGCGCGGCGGCGGCAGGCGGTCCCAGACCGATCGTCGCGAACAGGTCGGCAAGGGCGGACGATACGGGCGCATAGCCGGCGGGCGGCAGACCGGTTCCGGCTTCGGCAATCCGTTCGAATGCCGGCGCGAGCAGCACCGTCGCCATGAGCGAGCCGATGAACCAGATGACATACGATGGCTTCCATCCCCGCTTCAGCCGCGGCAGTCGTTCGACGTACCGCCGATATGCGGCGTACAGGACGGCCGCCAGCACGGCCGTCGCCGTCACTTCCTGGACCAGGGTAAATGCGTCGTAGGCGGGATAAGGGAGCGGGCGGCCCGCCAGCCCTTTCCAGATCAGATCAAGCGCGCCGAATTGCAGCACAATGAAACCGTAAAACATGACCGCATGCATCAGGCCGCTGCGAACATCCTTGAGCAGCTTGCGATGGCCGAACGTCTGCATGAGCCAGTCACCGGCCGCCCGCAGACCGGCATGGCCGCCGCTTAGGGCTCCGGGCCGGACCGCGCCGCGCCCGCCCGCCCGGTCCCGGAAGCCGCCTCCGCCGGGAGTGCCGCTATCGTTGCCGCCGGCGTCTTCCGCAAAGTCGCCGCTGCGGACTTCGGGGCTGCCGGCTCGCCCGCCGGGGTTTGCCGCCGGGGTCAACCGTTCGGCGCTGCTCTTGCTCCGGCCCTCTCCCGCAAAAGGCGGCCTGCCGAGGCGCATATACCCGATCCGCCGGGCGACGGCGGCCCCGAACAGATAGCAGGCGCACACGGTCGCGGCCGCGAACAGCGTCCACCTTAACGCCGCGATCCAAAACGCGGCATCCATCAATGACATCCCTCCTCTCTCGTAAAGCCGCCCGGGTCCGATATTGGATAGGGCCGTTTCGGCCTTGCTGGCCCCGAGGTGACCTCCGGGACGACTTTCCTCGCTAGCCCCGAGGCGATCTCGAGGCGGCTTTCCTCTGCCCCCGAGGCGAACTCCGAGGAGAACTCCGAGACAGCTTTACTCGCTGGCCCCGAGGCGCCCCCCGGACGGCCGGTTCCTGCGCGGACAAGTTGTTAGCGCTTACAAAAAGAGTCGTCGCTTCAGTGTATGAGCAAGAACTTCCGAACATGCCCGATAGGGCCGATAACTATGCCCGGATACTAAAGCAACGTGTGAAGTATCACCGGAACACGCTGCCACTGGCATTGAAAAGGGGCATGAATTTCAATGACGTCTAGCCGTCGGGGTGCTAACGATGCGGCATTTGTCATATTTTTGATAAGTAGCATCGAAAGCGCGGCCGGCCCCGAAACGGGCCGGGTCGACTGCGAAAGCGCGTGTGAAGGAGCTGGACGACATGAATATCGTGGTGTTGATCAAGCAGACGTTCGATACGGAAGAAAAAATAAAACTTCAGGATAACCGGATCAGCGAGGACGGCGTCAAATTCGTCATCAATCCGTATGACGAATATGCGCTGGAAGAAGCGCTACGGCTGCGCGAGGCCGAGGGCGGCCTGGTGACCGCGGTGACCTGCGGTCCGCCGCGCAGCGAGGAAGCGCTGCGCACGGCGCTGGCGATGGGAGCGGACGAAGCGGTAAGACTCGACGACGCCGGGCTGTCCGAAGGAGCGGCCGTGGCGCAAGCGCTTGCCGAGCTGATTCGGCCGATGGCGCCCGATGTGCTGCTTGCCGGTCTGTTCGCGATTGACAGCGGCGCCGGTGCCGTCGCCCTGCAAGTCGCCGAGCGGCTCGGCTTGCCGCACGTGTCGGCGGCTGTCGGCTTGAAGCTGGAAGCGGACGGCGGCGGTGGACGGCTGGCGGTCGTGGAGCGTGACGCGGAAGGCGACACCGACACGGTTGCGGTGCCGCTGCCTGCGCTTATAACCGCGCAGCAAGGGCTGAACGAGCCGCGCTACCCGTCCCTGCCGGGCATTATGAAGGCGAAGCGCAAACCGTTGCGCCGCGTGGACATTGCCGAGCTCGGCCTGCCCGCAGAACGGCTGACGCCGCTGACCGAGCGGACGGACATCTCGCTCCCTCCGCCGCGTGCCGCCGGCCGCCGCCTGGCCGGCAGCCCCGCCGAGCAGGCGGCCGAGCTCGTCCGGCTGCTGCGGACGGAAGCGAAGCTGTTTCCTTGACGGAGAAGCTTGACTAAGAAGCCGTACTTTGACGGAAAGGAAGAAGAAAGGAGCTGATCTGAGGATGAGTCGAACGTGCCTCGTCTTTGCGGAGAGCAAGGGCGGCGAGCTGCGCCGCGTAGCGCTCGAAGCGCTGCATGCGGCGAAGCTGATCGCGGGCGGCGGGTCCGTGCACGTCCTGTTGGCCGGACCCGGGGAACCCGCGGCGGGCGCTGCCGCCGAATTGGCTTCGCGGGGCGCGGATGCCGTCTGCGTCGCCGATCATCCGGCGCTGCGCGATTACGCGCCCGAACTGTACCTCGCCGCCATCCGGGCGGCGGCGGAGACCGTCCGGCCGGACGCCGTGCTGCTCGGCCATACCGCCATCGGGCGCGATCTCGCGCCCCGGCTGGCCGCCGCTCTCGGCGCCGGCTACATCGCCGACGCCACGGCCGTCCACGCGGACGGCGGCGGCTTCGCCTTTACGCGCCCGCTCTACGCCGGCAAGGCGTTCGAGCGGCGGCGCTTCCTGCCGGGCGTCACGCAGGTTCTGACCGTGCGCCCGAACAATCTGCCGCCGGCCGAGCCGGACGGCCAGCAGGGCACGGTGGCGGCGCTCGCATTCGAACCGCCGCCGCTTGTGACCGCCGTCCGCGCGGCCGTGCGCCGCGCCGCCGGCGAAATCGATCTCGCCGAGGCCGACGTCGTCGTCTCCGGCGGACGCGGGGTGCGCAGCGCGGAAGGCTTCGCCCCGCTGCGTGAGCTCGCCGCCGTGCTCGGCGGCGCGGTCGGGGCGTCGCGCGGAGCTTGCGACGCCGGTTACTGCGGTTATGGCCTGCAGATCGGCCAGACCGGCAAAGTCGTTACGCCGCAGCTCTATATCGCCTGCGGCATCAGCGGCGCCATCCAGCATCTGGCCGGCATGAGCCAGTCGCGCGTTATCGTCGCCATCAACAAAGATCCCGACGCCCCCATTTTCAGCGTTGCCGATTACGGGATCGTCGGGGATCTGTTCGAGGTCATTCCGCTGCTGACCGAGGAATTCCGCCGCTCGAAGTGATAGCCTGCATGGACGGGGAGCTTCTTCGGCATCTCCTCGCGAGCAAAGTTGCAAAAGTGCAATATTTTCGGCCGCAAAATAACCAAAACGCAATAATTCCTGCGATTATGCAGTATTTTTGAGCTGTTGAAGCCGGATAAGATCAAATTTCCAAAAATTCCTGTATTTATGCAGAATTCTGCGCCATAGTCATCTATTCGGGCCAAAATTCCTGTACTTTTGCAACTTTTCGCCAAAGCAATCGGTCGAGAGACGGGGGGGCTGAAGGCGAGGCGCTCCGACGGACCGGGACGATGAGACGGAAGACGAGGCGCTCCGACGAACCGGAGACGGTTAGACGGAAGACGAGGTACACCGACAGACCGGAGACGATTTGACGGAAGACGAGGCGCTCCGACTGGCGCGGACGGCCGGACAGGCAGAAAAGCCGGTTGCCGCCCTCATGCACCGCGAGCCTGCATGTATGGGCGGCGAACCGGCTTTCAGGCAAAATCGGCCCGGATTTCCCTGACGCAGTCCGGCGACTCGTAGTTTTCGTCGGCGACCGCTTCCGAGACGGGATACGCCCGCAGTTGCGAAGCCTCCACCGGCTCCAAAAACTTGCGCAGCAAGGTGAAGTCGGTCAGCGACGGGTCGAGCCAGCGGTCGGCGGCTTCTTCGTCCAGTATGACAGGGAAACGGTCATGCCAGACCGAGATGGCGCCGGCCGCCGGAACCGTTACGATCGTAAAGGCGCGCACTTCCTCTCCGTCCGCGTTGCGCCATTGATCGTAAAACCCAGCCATTCCGAACAGCGGGCGTCCCGGCATGACGATATGCATCGGCCGCGGCGATTTCACCTTTTCGCCCGGCTTCCAGCCGTAGAACCCGCTGCACGGGATGACGCAGCGCTGCCTTTTCAGCATCCGCTCAAAAAACGGCTTGCGGGCCAGAGACCCCCCGTCGGCATTGACCGAATCCTTGGCCCAGTACGGAAACAGCCCCCAACGCGACTGCTGCAGCACCCGCTCGCCGTGACGGTTGTTCATGACGATCGTCACGTTCTGCAGCGGTGCGATGTTGAAGCGGTTCGTACTGCAATGATGGACTTTCTCGATCCGGAACATGCCGACCAGATCCGCCTTGTCGGCCTGGAGCGAATAACGCTCGCACATAGGGCACCGCCTCCTGGTTGTATGTCATCAACACAACCAGTATTTGCACAGACGTGAAAAATATGCGCATGCTCACGCCGACAGGCCCGCAAGCTTTGGCGGGAGCGATGAAGAAAAAGAAGAGCTAGGTCAGAAGCCCCCGGTAAATCGCATCCAGCAGCCGGTGCGTGGCGTCGCAGCCGTATTCCCAGAACATGACGCCGGCCAAGCCGCGCGATTTTACATATTCGCATTTGTGGCGAATCGATTCTTCGTCATCATAGGAGATGAAGGTGTCGCCGTTAAACAAATACGGGGCTTTGGCTTCCTCGTCCCAGTAACGGGTATATCCGTTCTTGTCGATATAATCGGCGGCCAGAGCCGAAAAGTCCGGCCCGTATCCTCCCGCGCTTCCCGCCATCTGATGAAGACCGCGATTGCGGTTCGGAACCTGCTTCCACATGCGGGAGTAGAACGCGGCGCCGATTACGATTTTCTCCTTCGGAACGCCCGCCTTCATAAACAGGTTGACCGAAGCGTCCACGCTAATGCGGAACAAGTCTCCGGACGGCGTATACAGATTCGTATGATGCCCGGTCAAAACCTGAAATCCGCCGCGCATATCGTAAGTCATCAGCTGTACGAAATCGAGATAGCGCTGCGCCTGATCCATTTCCGTCCCGTCGACGTAATACTGGTCGGCCCCGGCGGCAATGGTCAGCAAATAGCGCCGCCCGTCCCGTTCGCCTTGCCGATCGAGCGCCTCGCGGATCGTTTTCAGGAGCAGCGTAAAATTCGTCTTGTCGTCCGGACTGGCGTGGATGCCGGCTTCGCCGTAGCAAGGATACTCCCAGTCCAGATCGATGCCGTCAAAAGGATAGTCCGTCAGCGCGCGAACGGCCGATTGCGCCATCCGGTTTCTCCCCTCTTCGGAAGAAGCCGCCTCGGAGAATCCCCCGGCGCCCCATCCGCCGACAGAAAGCAAAATGGCAAGATCCGGGTACTTGCGCTTGATTTCCGGCAGCAGATGCAGATGTTTCAAATGATCCGTACGGATTTCATCGTCCCGGACATGTCCGAACGCGACGTTCAAATGGGTCAATTTCGCCAGGTCCTCCTCGGTCAGCTCCGGAAGTCTGGCATCGACGGCATAGCCCGCCGCAATATATTTTCTTCCGTTCATCCCATCTCGCTCCTCTCTTGTTATGGCCGCAGGCCGGTCACAATTCGCAATGCTTCCTTGCCCGTACCGAGCTTGTAGCCCGACTGCGCGTAACGAATCCGGCCCTGGCTGTCCAGTACAAAAACATGCGGGAAGCCTGCTTCATGGGCCCGGAACCGCGGCAGCACGCTCTCCAGCACGGCGAAGTCCGGGTCGCAGGCGATAACGGCGCATGTCGGAAGCTTATGGCTGCCTTCACGGAAAGCGGCAGCCCATCGGCAGTCGTGACCGATCAGCACGACCGGGACCGACTGCTCCGCAAACGGCTCGGCCAGCTCGCCCAGTTCCCGCAGCAAATGTTTGGACGGTTCCCGCTCCGGTTCGATCCAGGCGATGAAGATGGCGCCGTCTCCCGCAGCCTCTTCAATCGACTGCTGCGTTCCGTCCGGCAAAGTCCATTTGCGGCTCCGATCCACGGCGCCGAGTACCGGAATATCCAATGAAGCATGGCGAAACGTCAACGCGACCTCCGTAAGCTCATTGGCGCGTACCGTGAAATAGTTAAAACGCACCCGCACCGTTCCATCCTTCAGACGGTTCCCTGTCGTCAACCGGTACGTGCCCGGCTCCACCTCGAACGTCTCGTCATACACATCGGATTTGCCGTACGGATAGAGCAATGTTTTGAAGACGCCGTTCTCCAGACGGGCAAACGAGAAATTCCCGAAATAGGAAGCGGCCGGGGCATCCGGTGCCGCTTCGGCATCCCGGAGCAACCGCAGTCTGCCCCATTCCTTGCGCTCCGCCTTCTTCACGACCGATTCGGCGGAGCGTACGTCTGTCCAGCCCCCGTTCATCCTATACTGGGGCTTCTGTTCGCTCGGATGGAGCCGTGCCGGGATGCCCAGGCTGCGGCAAACGGCGACAAACAAAATATCGAGCGAGGTCCGGTCTCCCGCCTTCAGCCGGAAGGTGCCTACCGGGTTCCCCTTGCCCTTCAAATTCGGGAGATCTTCCCAGACTTCCCAGCCTTCATCGATTGTGGCGGCCAATGCGGAAGGGTCCGACTTGAATGCGCGAATTTCCGCTTCCGTGAAGGCTTCCTGGAACAAGCGTCTGTACGGAACGATCATTTCGTATTGGACGCGGGGACAAAGCACATACCGGACGAAATCATCTTCCGGAAGCTCGCCCCGTACAGCCAGGGAGCCGATCAAATGATCGTTCAGAGCGGGCCGGAAGGTGTCGACGAGATCTTTCTCGTTCAAGCTTTCCAATAGCCGCAGCGGCCACTCCCCATATTCGGGCGTCCGTTCCTTCAGGAAAGCGGCAATTTCGCGGCCGTTGCCGCGCGCCTTGCCCAGCACATCCGATACCCGCTCTTGCGGCAGGCCCAATTCGCGGGCAATCCCGGCCGCTTCTTCTTCCTGAATGAACGTCTCCTCGTATCGTCTCCGAATGGCCGCGCCTTCCTCTACCCGCTTCCGATGCCGCTCCATCTCTTCCTCCGGGACCGCATCGGCGCCGTCGCCGTCCCGCTCCGGCGGAGGGACCATATCGAAATCGAGCGTTCCCTCGGCATATCCGGTCTGATCCAGTATCAGTTCGATGCGCCCCTCCTGCGCGGCGAGCTTCGCTTCTCCGAAGCGCCCTTCCTTGACGGCCCGGATGAGCAAATCCCCGAAGCCCGTCTTAAACGTTGCCTCCCCTTGCCCGTTCGTCTTCAGCGACGCAATCGGATAAAATTCCGCCATATTATACAGCTGGAAATGCACATCCGCTCCGCCGGCCGGACGGCCCTGCTCATCCTTGACCGCAACGGTAACGGTGCGCGTAGGCGCATAGCCATCCAATAAATTGATTTCCGTAAACCATTTGTCAGCGAGCGTAATGTCCTCCGGCCCCGGATAATTGGCGAATATTCTCGTATTGACCAACATCGCCCGCCGGGCGGGCGGACTGAACCAGCCCTGATTCAGACGAGGTTCGGGCTCGCATGCGCCGAAATAATACCACTCTCCGTCCGCCCACGCTTCCACCCATGCGTGATTGTCGTCGCAATGCGCCCAGCGCGGCGTATAGACCTGACGGGCCGGTATGCCGATGCTGCGCAGCGCGGCGACGGCAAGCGTCGCTTCCTCGCCGCAGCGACCCCGCGCGCTCCGGATTGTCGCAAGCGGTGAAGCGGTGCGCAAATCGCTGCCTGTATAGGTCGCCTTCTCATGGCACCAGTAGTTGGTCTCCAGAATGGCGTCCGCCATCGACAAGTTCTTCGTCCGCTCCGCCAGTTCGCGATAGAGGATTCCGCGCGAATCCTCGATATTTTCCGTATTCACCCGGTATGGCAGCACGTAATACAGAAACAGATGATCGGGCACCTTGTCCCCCCACGGCACTTCCTTCCGGATTTCAAGCGTCTTGCGGACATGGCTCAGGAATAACGAGCCTTCGTAGTCTGCAAGGTCGTTCACCGGCATGTAGGCGTACAAATATTTGAGCGCCCAGGTTTCTTCTTCCGTCAGCTCTTCCTCGTGGAATATACCGAACAGCTCGCGTTCCTTCGCACGGGCAAGCCGTCTTTTCTCCCTGAATCGTTGCTCGACCCGTTCCATCGTTTCTTGATCGAGCGAAAATACGGAGGTATCGGCGATCATCGGCAGCTCACTCCTTCCACAGTTTCCCGTCTTCCCGGATATACAGCCTTCCGTTTCCGTCCGTCGCCGGCGCCGAAATGAGGAACGTCTTCCCGGTCGTCTCGATCCTCGGAACGATGCTCCACGAATCGCCGCCCATCAGTTGCTTTTCATCCTTGGCAAATGTTCCGTTCGCTTCGAAATAATTGCGCTGGCGGTAATAAAGCTTGCGCAGCTCCCATTTGACGCGTTCGTCCGGCGGCAGCTCGAACGATTCGGGACCGTTCTCGTCCGCGAACACCACATATCCCCACAGTTCCGGATAGTGCATATTGATAATGCCCATCGGGGACCATACCCAGTTATCTTCCGGATAGGGCTTGCCCGTATCCGGGTTCACGACTTTGCGGTATGTTCCTTCCTGAACCTCCACCTGCCACTCGACGCGGGAGAAATTGACGCGCCAGAATTCGCCGGCCGCCGGCGGACGGCCGTAAGGCGCGCATTCGCGCAAGCTGGTCCAAGGCATGGCCACCTCCACGCTCCACTTCCGGTTCGCCGCTCCGGGGCGGTTCAGCTCGCCGTCGATATGCACCGCCGTCTTGAGCCCGCGAATGTCCCAGCCATTGACCGGAGGGCCGCCGTCGCGGTAAGGCTTGATCAGCAGCAAATCCCATACCGTATTCAGCGCATTGATCTCGAATTCGTAATAAAGATGCGTATCACCGTCCGGATCGATAAAAATTTCAAAATCGTTATCGTGGAAGATGACGGAATCCCGTTCCGTCAGCGTCGCCCAGATCTGATCCTCCATCAGTTCCGCCGCAAAGTAAAAACAGTCGTCGTCCCACAGCATTTTGACCCGGGTCCGCTTGGCCGGCTTCGGACGCGAATCCCCTTCGATATCGACAAAATCGTCGGTCCATTCCGCCCCCGCCCAGAACGGCTTGTCGACACGGCCGTCCATCTCCAGCGGTCCGGACGCGCGTCTGCAAATGTAATGTTTCGGAGCGAACTCGATTTTCGGCTCCGGCACTCCGCTTCGATTCACTTCTCGTTCCCCTCC
This sequence comes from Paenibacillus cisolokensis, assembly GCF_050481165.1. Taxonomy (NCBI): domain Bacteria; kingdom Bacillati; phylum Bacillota; class Bacilli; order Caryophanales; family Paenibacillaceae; genus Paenibacillus; species Paenibacillus cisolokensis. The sequence goes on along the minus strand of NZ_JBCNFP010000005.1, from coordinate 49,720 downwards.
AGTACAATAACGTCGGCTCGCCTATTGCAGGCGAAATACATGCGCGATCGGCGTTTGACCCTGGCGCTGCTCTTCCGGCATCCGGACTGCGATTCCGTTATCGGTTCGGCGATGCTCCAGTCCGTCCCGTCCGTCTACGAGACCGACCTTGCCGAAGTCTCCCCGGATCGGAATGTGCAGCTCCTCCGGCACGATCTCGTCTCCTTCCTTGTACAAGTAGAACGCATACGTAACATCGCCTTTTTTGGTAAAATGGCAGTTGCCCGCGGAATACGGCGCGCAAGCCCGCGTCCCATAGATCGCTTCGCCATATGCTTTCAGCCACTCGCCCATCCCCTTCATGCGGGATATGGCGGTTTCCGGAAGTCTTCCGTCCGGCTGCGGCCCGATATTCAGAGCCAGATTGCCGCCTTTGGCCACAATTTCGATCAGCAGATGAATGAGCTGCCGCACGGATTTATATTGATCCTCATAGCGGAAAGAGAACGATGTTCCCATCGTGATGCAGCTCTCCCAAGGAACGTTCAACGGACGCTCAGGCAGCGTCTGCTCCGGCGTAATAATGTTTTCGTACGGTCCGCCGACGGTGCGGTCGGCCGTGAGCAGCCAGGGCTGAATGCTGCGCGCTTTCTCCACCACTTCGCCCAGGCGGATGTCCTGGCCGTTTTGCGCGCAGACCCATCCCGCGTCGAGCCATAATATATCGATCCGTCCATAACGGGTCATCAGCTCCATAATCTGCTCATGCGTGAATCGGACGAACTTTTCCCACAACCAGGGACAGTCCTGCGGATCGTAGGAAGGTCCCCGCGCCGTGAACGTTCCCCGCTCCATTCCCGGCGCCCAATAGTAGGGCGTATGCCAGTCGGCTTTCGAGAAGTAAGCGGAAATGCCGAGACCTCTGGCGCGAAACGCGTCAAACAGCCGCTTGCAAATATCGGCATGCTTGTGGGTGTGGAACGGACAGTCCGGACCTGTAATGCGGTAATCCGTTGTGCGGGTATCCCACATGCAGAAGCCGTCATGGTGCTTGGTCGTGAAATTCAAATATTTGAATCCGTTTTCAGCAGCGAGATCCGCCCACAGCTCGGGCTGAAAGCGGACCGGATTGAACGTCCTGTTCAAGCCGAAATATTGCCGTTTCAATTCCTCGGCGTCGACATCCCAGTCGATGCCGTCGCGGGACCATTCCGCATCCTTGTCGCTCAAAGCCCACGATTCCACAATGCCAAGCTGGGAATACGGCCCCCAGTGCATCATCAGGCCCAGCTTCTGATCCTTGAACCACTCAAGACGCTCAAGCAGAAGCGGATTTTCAGGCTTCACCCACTCCTCTTCGGCACTGTAGTTATGTACGCCATGTTCGACCACCTGATCCTGTTTCCCGGCCATATCGTTTTTACTCATCGTCTACCTCCGAAGAGCCGTTTATTGTATGATTACAATATCATTAAAATCATGAAACGAATCCGTCATCGTCAGCACATCAGGGGGAAATCAATTGAAACCGAATTATTTTAAGTCCAGGCTGTTCATGAAATATATCTGGTCCTACCTGCTCATTTTGTTGATCCCGCTCGTTCTGGTGACCGTGTTTATTTATGAAAACGCCGTCACAAACCTCCGTGCCGAAATCGAGCGGTCCCGTCTCGATCAGTTGACGCAAACGAAAGTGATGATTGACGGGCGGATGAAGGAACTGAGCGAGATCGCTTCCCGCATCTCTTATGACAAGCGGCTGACGCCATACCGGGTCCACGATCCTTACTATAGCGGAGAAGCGATTCAGGCGCTGGACCAATACAAGGCGACAAGCTCCATCATTGACGAAATGTTCCTGTATTTTCATCAGGACGAAAACATCTATTCCTCTGCAGGTCTTTATCGTTTCGACGTATTCGCAAGCCATTTCAGCTTCCAGAACTGGAATAAGGAAGCCGTGTTCCGGGACCTGAACAGCGTCAAAATCCCGACGATGCGCCCGGCCGATCTCGTCAACCGCAATACGCATCTGCAGCAGACGATGCTGGCATACCTTGTACCGATTACGCCGAACAGTCCCAATCCTCACGGAACGGTCATGTACCTGATTCGGGAGTCCGCGCTGACGAGTCTGATCGATTCGATTCTGGGCGATTACCAGGGCCAGACGTTGATTCTCGACCAAAACGGCCAGATTCTCGCGGACAATCGCCAAGGCGAATCGTTGGACGGGAGCGAAGCAAGTTCCCTGTTCGAGCTTTCTCCCGGCATTCACGACAAAATGGTGGACGGCAAGCCGCACTCGATCGTATCCGTCAAATCGGAAAACAACGGCTGGACCTATGTGACGCTCATGCCGAGCGCCCAATTTTTCAGCAGCGTGCTCCATGTCCGCAGCTTCATCATCATGCTGTTCGTCATCGTGGTGGCGGTCGGCGCGGCGGTCGCGCTCCTGCTCGCCAGAATGCAGTACCAGCCGATATCGACGCTGGTCGAGTTCGCCGCTTCCAAGTCCAAAGACGGAGACATCCGTTCGGCGGCCGGATCGTCCGTTTCCGGCAACGAGCTTGACCGCATCCGAACGGCGCTGCAGGAGTACAGTTCGCGAGTGGATCTTCAGGAGCCTTACGCCCGCAATCATTTTCTGTCCCTGCTGCTGAAATACGGAAATGTCCGGAATCTGACCCCGGAGCTGCAGGATGCTTTCGATGTTCGCTTTGACCGTTCCCGCCTCTTCGTGATGGTGATCGGACGGAGCGAGACCGGGGAGCGGCAGGAGGACAAGCCGGAACGGCAGGATCTGACCGAGCTGTTGTCCCGTATCGAATTCCCGGAATTGTCGGCCCACGCCTACGGCGTCGAGCTCCCTCAGCTGGACCGGTTCGCGCTTATCGTCTGCTTCGATCCGGACGGTTCGATCGGGGAATTCTCCCATGTCCGCGACATTGTCGATGCGGTTCGCAGCAATCTGCTGGAAACGATCGATGTCATGCCCATGATCGGCGTCGGAACGTGTTACTCAAGCCCGAACCAGCTGAACCAGTCCTTTATCGAAGCGTGCTCCGCATTCGAACTGGGGGTATCCGGCGCGAGCGGCACGATCACCTATTTCGAGCAGCTTTCCTATACGCCGGAGCATACGTTCTGGATTCCGAACAACATTCTCATGAAGCTGTCTCAAAGCTTGAAGCAGGGCAGCTACGATGTCGCGACGCAGATGATCCGGTCGTCCATCGAGAGTCTGCAATCGTCAGGCCACTCCGCGCTGCTGAAGCGCTGCATCAGCTTCGACATTCTGAACACGATGCTGAAAACCGCTGCGGAGCTCGGCATTCATCATACGATGCACGACATTGCTCCGAATATGATCTACACCCAATCGTTTGAGGAACTGGAACGCAGTCTGCTCAATCTGGCTTCCCGGATCTGCAATCAGGTCGAGCTCGACAAGCAAAAAGAAGAGCAGTCTCTTACCGATCAGATTGCGGCCTACATTGACGACCATTACACCGACCATGCGCTCAGCCTGGAGACGGTCGCCCTTGAATTTGCTGTTTCGCCTTCGCATGTCAGCCGTTCGTTCAAGGAAAAGATGGGACTTAATTTCTCCCAGTATGTCTGGCAGAAAAGGGTGGAGGAGGTCAAACGACAACTCACCTCAACGAGCGACTCGCTGAAAGACATCATCACCCGGGTCGGTTATCTGGATACGCCCAACTTTATCCGCAAATTCAAAAAAGAAACCGGATACACGCCCGGCCAGTACCGCAAGATGCACTCCGCATACGGCGGCCACGACTTGACCGCCGAGGGCGAATAAGCGCGATAAGCCGACACCCGGTCTGCAAAGACCGGGCTTTTGTCGTCTTCTTCTGTTCGGCAGTTTGACGGGCTTATTTCTCCGCGTTCCAACGATCGTATGCGGCCTGGTACAGCTCGGCGATCCGGTCGCCGCCCATCTTTTTGATCTGCTCGACGTACTTGTCCCAGTTGGACAGCGATTCTTGACCGGTTACGAATTTCGCTTCCATTTGCTGAACATAGGTGTCCAGATCGGACAATAATGCGGATGCTTCGGTCTGCTCCTCATTCGTCAGATAGACGTTGGGGAAAGGCACCTTCGCGATCGGCACCAGCTTTTCCTGATTTTCCTTGTCGATCCAGTCGTCGAATTCCGTTCTCAGACCTTTCGTCACTTCCGGATCATTGATGCCGGGAGTCAAAATACCGTAGTTCGGCGTGATCGTTCCGCGGTACTCTTCGCGATCGCCGCCGCCGGGCACCGGCAGCCATTCTTTCACGCGATTTTCCTTGTCCTTATACTTCCACAGCAGGTTTTCAGGTCCTTGATTGAACAGTGTCGAGCCTTCGTAGCTGTAGAGATAGTCGACCCACCGCATGGTCGCTTCCGGAGCCGGGTTGCTGCTCGTAATGGCGAACGTGCCGTTCGCGGACATCCCCGGATGTTTGCCGTACACCGGCGTGCCGGGAATTTCGCTGCTTACCGGCGTCATCATCGGATGCTCGCTGCTCGGTTCGCCGCCCAGCGTGAAGTACGGGAAATAATCGTTGAACAATGCCACTTGATTGTTCTGGCCTTTTGCCTTCTTCTGTTCGGGCGTTTGCGAGAACGTTTCGTGGTCGAGCAGACCGTCTTTCCACAACCGGTTCAGGAAGGTCAAGTAGCCTTTATACCCTTCTTCCTGAGGCGTGTAGTGAACCTTGCCGTCCTTGTCCGCATAAATTTTTTCGTCATAAATGCCCCAGAAACCGAGGAAATACATGCGCAGATCGTCCAGCTTGACCGACGTGAGCGGAATTTCGTCCGCCTTCCCGTTGCCGTTCGGGTCCTCCTCCTTGACGCGCTTCAGGTAGTTATACAGTTCTTCGGTCGTCTTCGGCAATTCCGTTACCCCGAGCGCTTTCAGAAATTTGCCGTTATACCACATCGGGCTGCGGTACCAGACGGCAGCGGTGTCGATGAACGGCAAGGCGTAAATATGGCCGTCCGGCGTCGTAATGTTTTTGCGGATTTCCGGATGCTCGTCCAGTATCTTTTTCAGGTTCGGCGCATAGCCTTCATCAATATATTTCTCCAAAGGAATCAGAACACCTTGCGAACCGTACGTAACTTGTTCGGCCGGTTTCAAATCCGCCGCATACAGCATATCCGGCAAATCGCCGCTGGCAAACACAAGGTTTTTCTTCGTGGAGAAACTGTCCAGCGGAGCAAGCTCGTATTCCAATTTGATCCCGGTCAGCTTCTCCATTTCCTGAAGCACGGGCATGTTGTTCCAGTCGGCTACGCCAACGTCTTGCGACATCATTTTGAGCGTGATCGGCTCGTCTACGATCGGAAAGCCTTCCTTTTTGACATTGGACGCCTCTTGAGACGCACCGGACGAGGACGATCCGTCTTCTCCCTTCGATGGCCCGCATGCCGCCAGCATGGAAGCCGCCAGCGTCAGACAGAGCAGCATCGACGATGCCTTGCGAAGCTTTTTCATTCTGCAACTCCCCTTTTGATGATCATTTATGAGCAAGATCAGCCCTTAACGGAACCGATCATAACCCCTTGCACAAAATAGCGCTGAAGGAAAGGATATACGACGATGACCGGCAAAGTCGCCACGATGATGACGGCGTATTTGACCAATGCGGCGATTTCCGCCTTGTTGTTCAAGGCCGACGCTGTCGACGCGTCCATCATGCCGCTGCCCTGCGCCGACATCTCCTGCAGCACGAGAATTTGGCGAAGCACGAGCTGCAACGGATATTGAGCCGAATCATTTAAATAAATAAGCGCCGAAAAGTAGCTGTTCCAGTGGCCGACTCCGTAAAACAACGACATCACCGCGATAATCGGCATCGACAGCGGAACAATAATTTTAATAAACAACCGCATATTCGTGCAGCCGTCCATTTGCGCGGCCTCCTGCAGCTCCTTCGGAATCGAGGTCTGGAAGAAGGTTCGGGATACGACAATGTTCCAGATCGAGGCGGCCGAAGGAATGACGAGCGCCCACATGGTGTTGATCATGCCCAGTTCTTTGACAAGCAAGTACGTAGGCACAAGACCGCCGCCGAAAAACATCGTAACCATAAACATGCCCATAAAGAAATTCCGTCCGACAAAATCTTTGCGGCTCAAGGCATAGGCGGCCGGCAGCGTCACAATCAGATTGATGAGCGTGCCCACGACCGTATAAAGAATCGTGTTTCGGTATCCTCTCCAGATCGCCGAGTTCTCGAACACCCGTTGGTAGCCTTCGAACGTAATGCCTTTCGGCCATAGCCACATTTCACCTGATCCAACAAACTTCGGATCGCTGACGGAAGCGCTGACAATGTAGATCAGCGGGTAGAGCACTATGACGAAAGCGAGAAATACGAAAATATAATTGCAGATGAGGAATAATTTGTCCCGTTTCGTTTCCTTCACGGCGGAAATCATCGGTCTCCCTCCTTTCTACCACAAGCTGTGCTCGTTCGTACGGCGTACAATCTGGTTGACGACCACGAGCAAAATCGCATTCACCACGGAATTGAACAGACCGATCGCCGTCGAGAAGCTGTACTGGGCATTGACAAGCCCCGAGCGGTACACGAATGTCGATATGACATCCGACGATTCCATATTGAGCGGGTTTTGCAACAGCAATATTTTTTCGAATCCTACCCCGAGCAGGCTGCCCATATTCAGGATGAGCAGTATGGTCATCGTCGGGACAAGCGTCGGAATATTGATGTGGCGCACCCGCTGGAATCTTGACGCGCCGTCGATAATGGCCGCTTCGTGCAGTTGAGGATCGACGCCCGACAGCGCCGCCAAATAGATGATCGTTCCCCAGCCTGCGCTCTGCCACACCCCCGAGAACACGTACATCGTTTTGAACCATCTGGGATCGGTCAGAAATTGAGGCGCTTCCAAACCGAGCCATTCCAACATGTGGATGATAATCCCCGTCGATGGCGACAAAAAGGTAATGATCATCCCGGCCATGACGACAACGGAAATAAAATGGGGCGCATACGTGACGGTCTGGGCCAATCGTTTGAAAAATCCGTTCTTCAGCTCGTTGAACGCCAGCGCCAGAATGATCGGAATCGGAAAGCCGACAGCCAATTCATACAAGCTGATGCTGAGCGTGTTCCACAGCAAATCCCAAAAGTAGTAGGAGTTGAAGAAACGGACAAAATGATCGAAGCCGACCCAGGGGCTGCCCAGAAACCCTTTTGTGGGAATGTAATTTTTAAAAGCGATCTGAATCCCGTACATCGGACCGTAACAAAAAATAAGGAAGTAGAAAAAGGCGGGTGCGATAAACAGATAAAGCTCCCAGTTTCGGACAATCCGCTTCCACCATTTCCCGTTCGCCTGCTTCCCCTGCTCAGGTTTCCGGACGGTGCCGCCCGTTAATAATGTTTTCATTGTTTTCGTATCCTGCATCGCCATCACCCCTCCCTTCCGAATACCGTTATGTTTATGTTGCAGACGCCGGCTCGCGGAATATGTTTTGCGAGCGCTTGCATACTGAAACGATAGCCAATCCGGGGGACGCTCGTAAATATGTCATTTTCGGCATCGCATGAAAGCGCTGTTACAGCAAGGCGAAAAGGGGCGGCGACAATTTCGGCTGACAAGCGGACAATATGTTGTTTTTGACCCGAATTGGCGGTTTTGCGGACTCCGGAGCAAATTTGGCCAATGCTTTGTTGCGCGGCTTGAGCTTGCCCCTCCCCGCCATTCCGTCTCCCCCGTCTCTTTAGTTCGAAGAACCGGCTGCGAGGACAAAGTTGCGAAAATGCAATATTTTCGGGCGTAAAGTAACGAAAAGGCCAAAATTGCTGCGATTATACAATTTTTTGACCCGTTCAAGCCCAGCCAAGCGATAATTTCCAAAAAAATACTGTATTTTTGCAGAATTTTGCGCTATAGTTATCTGTTTGGGCCAGAATTCCTGCACTTTTGCAACTTTCGCCTAAGCAATCTGCCCGGAGACGGGGCGCGTAAACGGCGGGAGACGGGGCGTTGGACAATTTGACGGATGGCGGGGCACACCGGTAAACCGGTGACGGTTTGACAGAAGGTGCTGAGAGTTAGGAAAGGAAAAGCACTTGAAGGGCGGCCGCATATTGCCATCGAAGGCCGTTACAGCAATAAACAGACGCGGTGTAGCCCGCCCCTTCCAGGTCAGTAAGCAGTGCTCAACGCCTCGCGGCGTCACAGCAATAAACAGGCCATCATGGGGATAGTCGCAGCACTGGCGGCTATGCGTGCTCAACGCCTTGCGGCGTCACAGCATTAAACAGCCATGATCTTTTCGTCCTGCACAGCTTTGAGTGTCGGGTGCTCAACGCCTTGCAGCGTCACAGCATTAAACAGTTCGTTTGCCGCTCATGGTTGACGCGGTTTTTTTGTGCTCAACGCCTTGCGGCGTCACAGCATTAAACAGTTGCGACATCGTGTCCTCGTCTATTCAAATATTTTTGCAAGTGCTCAACGCCTTGTGGCGTCACAGCATTAAACAGGCCACCGCCGGATGGAATGATAACCTATGTTGGCAAGGTGCTCAACGCCTTGCGGCGTCACAGCAATAAACAGTTAATACAACAATAACATCAGCAGCTGCGAGCGTCGGTGCTCAACGCCTTGCGGCGTCACAGCAATAAACAGTCTGCGATTCGTACAATTTCCGGTTTGCTTCGTAGTGCTCAACGCCTTGCGGCGTCACAGCAATAAACAGAATATCCGTAAAGACGCGCTCGACGATGCGTTTATTCTGTGCTCAACGCCTTGCGGCGTCACAGCAATAAACAGTCTCGGACAACCTGGAGTATCCGGATGGGAGCGTCAGGTGTGCTCAACGCCTTGCGGCGTCACAGCAATAAACAGCGTTGCATTCCCCGCCCCAGTGTTAAAGTTGACTTTGTAGTGCTCAACGCCTTGCGGCGTCACAGCAATAAACAGAGAGTGGCGATCCCGTTCGCCTCGCGAAATTTCTTGGCGCTGTGCTCAACGCCTTGCGGCGTCACAGCAATAAACAGCATCAGTTGCCCAATAAACTTCCAACACGTGTTCCAGGTGCTCAACGCCTTGCGGCGTCACAGCAATAAACAGGATTCGGATTTTCGATCGGGGTCGCCTTGCGAGATGTGCTCAACGCCTTGCGGCGTCACAGCAATAAACAGCGAAGAAATGTTCGAAGAAACTTGGCGTCTTGCAGAGTGCTCAACGCCTTGCGGCGTCACAGCAATAAACAGTCACGGGAATCGTTACGATTCATGGGAACATAAAGATGTGCTCAACGCCTTGCGGCGTCACAGCAATAAACAGGAGACAGGATGCGGAGCAAGTACGGCGCAAAGCGATGGTGCTCAACGCCTTGCGGCGTCACAGCAATAAACAGCAGCCGTTTATTCTGCGTAAATGCCGCGCCGCCGGTCGGGTGTGCTCAACGCCTTGCGGCGTCACAGCAATAAACAGTGTGCAGTATCTTCCCTTTGAACTCAAGCCCTGGACCGTGCTCAACGCCTTGCGGCGTCACAGCAATAAACAGCCGGCCGCTGAGGCTATGGGGAATGTAATATTGATCGCGTGCTCAACGCCTTGCGGCGTCACAGCAATAAACAGTCTGCAGGTCCAGTTTAAGCGGGTACTTTTTTTCGATGTGCTCAACGCCTTGCGGCGTCACAGCAATAAACAGGTCAAACTGCGCATCTCTTGTAAGCGGCTTGCCGTCATGTGCTCAACGCCTTGCGGCGTCACAGCAATAAACAGCAAGGAGCTTATGGGCGATCCAAACCGTTATTCGGTCACGTGCTCAACGCCTTGCGGCGTCACAGCAATAAACAGCGACATGCCATTGCCACGCCAGTTCGTCCGTCTCTAGTGCTCAACGCCTTGCGGCGTCACAGCAATAAACAGCACCAAACGACTGATGGTTGAAAATCTGCGGTTTATTGTGCTCAACGCCTTGCGGCGTCACAGCAATAAACAGTTCTATCGTGGATGGAGAACATGAGGCGATCATTGAGTGCTCAACGCCTTGCGGCGTCACAGCAATAAACAGCGCCGAATGTATCCTCAATCGTCAACTGATCTTCGTCGAGTGCTCAACGCCTTGCGGCGTCACAGCAATAAACAGGCCTGTTGCTTAATCAGTCCGTAAGCTGCCTGTGACAGTGCTCAACGCCTTGCGGCGTCACAGCAATAAACAGGGTAATTGCCGATATGATTGAGGCAGCCAAAGAGTAGTGCTCAACGCCTTGCGGCGTCACAGCAATAAACAGGGCATCTCCTATAATCTTACTCCCACAAGGGGCCACAGACAACTTTTTCAAGCAGGATTGAGAATTTTGATTTAGCCGTGTCATTACATAGCTATTCCCCCCATAATTTCGCGACATTCCCTATAACATAAGGCTTTGTAGCCATTCAAGCACCTCCGTTCATCTGCAGACGGGTCGAGAGCTTGCCACTGTTGGGCTAACGCTCCCCGGATCCCAAAGCGGCATTCTAACGAGGATGATACTTGAATAAACGCCTATACCAAAACAAAGGAGTCCTGGGAATCTTCCGTTATGTCCGGCATGTTCAGAAGAAAAATACGCGACAAATCATCGGGGTGAATAGGCGTAATGAGCAGCCGGTCCTCATCCCTGTTAAGTACTTTAACGAGCTTCCATCGCAATTCTGCCAACTGTTTCTCGGTTAATCTGCATTTGAATATCGAATATTGGATTCTCTCGCCATAACCATGCAATAGCTTATAGCATTGACGCCATCTGCGCGGCTCCATGATGTCATAACAGACGAGATAATATCGCCTCCCCGGCATACGTGCCACCTCATCGAATTTTGTTTAACGCGAACAGCCCCGGTTTACCCGACCATTCTTTCTCAAGCAGTCTAACCTCTAGTTCCATCAATCTGGCGTAAGATAGAGAATACCCGATGACCGGGTGCTTCCACACATCCTGTTTGCGCGATTCGTAGAGCTTGATCGCCTTCTTCTTGCCGGATGGATTCAACCAAAAGCGCGGACCTGCCTGTTCAAAATCTTTCTCGACCGACCATTGCATACGGTTGACAGAGCCAACCGCCACCATATCGGCTAACGGCACTCGAAACAGTTCCATCAAATCAAGCGCAAGCGGGTAAGCACCCGATCGGGGTTGATGATAAAATCCGATTGTCGGATCAAGACCTACGGTCACAATGGCTTGGACGCAATCCCGATACAGCAGACTGTATAGAAAAGACAGCAACGCATTAAATGGGTCCTTCGGCGGTCTCCGGCTGCGATGAGTAAACGCCAAGCCCTCCGACATTCGATGTTCCGTACATATCGCGATACAGGCAAAATAAGCGCGCGCCGCGTTCCCTTCTAACCCCAGCATTTCCTGACGCGTTCGCGACTTGCCAACATATTTCAACATGTTTCTCATCATTTGCAAATGGGAAGACATGGCGTTACGCCGTTCATTACCACGTGATAACCGCAGCATATAACGCAATTGCATCTCAATTTTCGCAGCCACAAGTCGGGCGGATAACAATAGTGCCAGCTCTTCGTTCACGAGTCCGCCGTATTGCCGCATTCTCCTTTGCACTCCTCCGGCAGCTCGCATCAAACTGCCAATATATTTCCCGCCGCCAGTTATCCAGTGAATGGAAATACCCTGCTCAGAACAAAGATGCAGCGTCTGGGTGGACATCTGTACCGGACCGTGCAAGGTGACAGAATGGATTTGCCGAATAGGATAACTCTGCTTATTCCCCTCCTGATTTTCGACTACTAGGGAGTCGCCACTTCTTCTTATCGTCGAGCCTGCCTCGACAACATGCATGTCCCACGTTTCATGCTTTTCAGGAAAAAGCCGGATTGGGGGCCGTTCAGGTTGATCGGCAAACCGTTCTTCCTCAGGCAAGCATACCGGCGCCAGCGAGCAGCGGGCGCATAACCGCTCATTCTCGGCAATAGGGGGGCGCCGTGTCGAACGGCGCAGCTCCCTTGCCCGCTCCAACGCACGCTTCAACGTACGGCGCATGGCCGTATCGACCTTGATGGTGACCGTCTTGCGGTCTGCCCCGTAATGAATCCTGGCTTCATTCACTGTGCTTCCCAGGTGCTCTTCCAGGAGCACGGCATAAGCGATGGCCTGCAGGGTATCGGACGGCCATGCTTCAGAAGTCCCGTCAGGCATAACTCGAGATCTGCCGCGCTTGTATTCGAACGGAATTTTTCTACCTTTTTCCGTGCGAATACAATCAATCCGACCATAAAGGCCCAATTTCTCGCTTTCCAACAGCAGCCTTTCAATTGACGAATACTCGGGAAGCAGCTCGTGTTGCCGCCGGCCGTCAAAGACGGCCGAATCGGCTAATCGGATCCCCTCCACTTCCTCCAAATAAAACAATCGTTCGCAATAGCCAAGCGCATGAAGCGCCATAACGCGAATGAGCGGTTCATGTTCTTCATCGTGTTCAAATCCGTGCATGTTGTCCCTCCGGATCGATGACAAATGACCGTTCGTCCAATAAGGATGAGACTCGTTCCCATGTATCCGGCATAAACTGCGCCCCGGCCCAGACAGAACCGTCGGAACCGACGTGGTCAACCCACAAAGATACCGTCCATTCTCCTTCGTCAGCGGACATCAGCCACCAAATGTCATCGTAATCCGCTAACCGGTCCTCATCCATAAGGTCTATGCTGTTGATCAGATTGTGGCTTTCTCCGCACGAGAGCCCGCCGAAACGGACGGTTTGTCGAGGGTTTCGAAGCGTGCCTAACACCTGCCCGTTGAGCGAAGGAATGCCTGGACGTTTCGAATCGCGGACACCAGCCACAAATTGCAAAGAAGTGAGCAAACTCACCTGATCCGGCTTGCTGTTCTCTTTATCGGAAATATTCGTCGTTTTGTACCGTCTCGTTTTCCTTAGCACCCAGGACACTTCCGGTAATGACGTCACGCCAACAATTATGCGAGTACCCCGGTAACGTAGCCGATTTGTCTCACCAATAAAGGACAGCAGCATGCCGTACACGGTAGCAGGAGGAGGGAACGGATAGCTTTCCGGCAGTTCCCTGGAGAAAGGAACGGCAAAGGACGCAATCGGCACCTCGACCTTATACCAGTTCCAATTCATGACAGCAATCGTCCTTGCGCTTGTTGAAACGCTTCTTTAACTCCCGGAAAAACGGCCACTCCGTACTTTCTAAGCGCTTGCGCCTGTTCCCAGCCCGCTGCTTCGCCGCCCAGAATGAGTTCTTTGCCATCCAGATCGCCCGCTTCAACGGTATGCAGCAACTTGGCCAGCTTGTCCGGCGAATCGGAAGCCCCTTCAAAGATGAACAGGATGCGCGGAGCCGGATCATCGGTCAACCTAAGCAAAACGGAAGAAGGCGAGAAGTCAAACAAGTATCGGCTCTGATTGCCGCCGACGGCGTTCAGTGATGCTATGGCGTTCAAAACTAATTTGGACCGTTCTGGTACGGCAAGATAAGACGGAGTCAGAGAAAAGCTGAATTGGTAGGACGTGGCGTGAATCTCCGTCGCATACAGCGATGTGTTATTCTTTTGCCCTCCTCTGGCATTGAAGGTCGTTTCACCGATAAAGGGGTCAAGCGAGATTGCCCTGCTGATTTCCATTGCTCCCCGACGGGCTCTGGCCTTGCCTTTCGGTTTGGTTTTTTTGGCAGATTGTCCGTCTGTCGTCTCCTCATCCGAATGAAGTTCGGACGCCGGCGCCTTGGCATCCATGTAACCGAACAGATCGTCATCTAAATAGTCCGCTTCCGAAAACGATTGATTTCGCCAAGCGTGGTCCCCCCCTTCGGGTGTCGCAACCCAATAACGGTTGGTCAAAAAACGTTCATCGCCGGTTAGTTCGTACTGTTCCTGAAAATAGGCGCGGATGGCAAAACGAATCGCCTCTGCAGACACAGACGAATGCGTTTCCCCTTTCCACAAAAGCTTTTGCAAAGTTGTCAGATTGCCTTCCGTTTCTCCCCGATTGTTAGCCGCTACGCCGTAATGCGTGACGACCGTTCCGTGAATATGCAGCGTCATGCTACGCCCCTCCCTAAAATCATTCATTTTTGTTTATCGGATTAGTTTCCTTTTCTTCTTCCGGACGGCTGTAGGTAGCGAGAGCCAACAGACAAAGATCGCGTATTTCCCGCCAATCAACCTTGTTCCGCAGTTTCAGCAAAATTTTCAGCGGTTGTTGACTCAGACCGTCAGGCTTCGGCCTGGTCTCCGCCAAAAAATCCATCAGGCCGAATAAAAATTCCTGCCTGGTCCGTGCTTTGCTCCATGCAATCCGCATTCGCTCGTACTCCCTGCTTAGCATCGAAGCGATATCGCCGCTTCGTGCAACTGCATCAGATTTGACTTTGCCGAACCGGTTGCGTATTGCGTTCTGCACTAGCAGCACGAACTGCCGTTGTTCCTCTTCATCCCACATCTCCTGGTTTCTTGTCATAGCCTTCAAGCCTTCCTTCCATCGTGTAATGCGGTACCATCCCTTCGTTCCCCCATACTCCGCAAATCCGACATACCATGGTCGTCCGTAAATCAAATTTGTGGCAAATTTATCCCGAAACGGAAAGACACCTTCCGTTCCGTCAATTTCCAAACATTCGTCCAGCAATTTATAACGCTTCACGGCAGATCGTTCGACCTTGCTAGTATGGTAGACGCCCGTGCGCGTTTTTTGTTGGCTCCAGACCACTTTGCCGAACCGTATGACGGTCAGATCGGCCTCCAGACGTTTATAAAGCCGGTGTTGATCCACATTCAAAATGACCGCCGCAGAAAGCGCCGCGTCACTCGTACCCGTCGCTCTCCATGTTTTGGAAATTCCGGACTGGGCATAATACCGGTAGTAGGAACGAAGCTTGTCCACATATGCGGACAACCCGGCAGGTCTCGGAATAACGACAAACGATTCCGTTTTTCCATCGAATTCTCCTGTTCGCGCCAGCGCGGTGCCGTCGAAGTGCAGACACCCCAACATTGCAAACAACAACAACGGATAACGGCTGGTGGAATCGGTCAATGCCGTCTCTTTTAGCGCATTATGCCGCACCATTGCACCTGGCAGGATTGTCGACGCAATTTCCACTGGCTGCCCGCGTTTCCGTGCCTTATCCCAATTCTCAGCGGAAGACTCAATCGCTTTCAGGCTTTTCAGAGGCAGATAGCTCCATTCGACTGTCCGGTCATCGTATGTTTCCGTCCTGGTCTCCTGCGATTTGGCTGCTGTCCTCGATTTCGGGTGCTGCAGCCATGTTTTTAGCAACAGCGACTGAAGCCTCGCTTTGGCGACATTGCTCCAGCCTCGTACCGTCGGGAACGCAATCAAGCCTTCCGGACTAATCGGGTACGTCAGGCCAATCAGCCGTAACAGTCCGTATTTGTCGTAAGACAATCCGCGGATCGTCAAATCTTGCTCCCCGATATCCACCTCTACCTCCGGCGGCAGTTCGCCCTGTGTTTGCAACATGTCCAGCGAGAGCGCCAATCCAGCCATTCCCGCTCGATGATATAAGGTCATGCCCGGTTCTCGGAAGGAAAAATGCCATTGTTCGTCTGTCACGCCCATTCCCCTCCCTTCATTGCTTCATAATTCACCCTTTGGTCGTCAACGATTCGAACATGACGCCATTTTTTCACCGTTTCATTCAATCTGGAAAGCCCGCTTCGTGAAAGTGGAAGCACCTTTTTCATCCATTCGAGACGATTGCTTGTGCCATATTCCTTCATGATTTGAGCCGCATCGGATGCCAGGATGACTTCAACCGTCGTTTGCTGCGCTTCGCGAGCCGAACTTTCCGCTTTGAATCGTTCGATTCGAAGCCAGTCCGGTTCTTCCCGGCGCCTTGTTCCATCTGTGCGCATCAAGCAGAGTCGTTCGTTCAGCGCAAGTTGTGAGCACGGGCGAGGCAAACCGCGAAGCAGTTGTTCCGATTCAAGCAGTTCGTCCCAATTTCGGTACGGACCGTACGTTACCGGCATCCAAAAGTAAGCGTTTCCATCCATTTTTGATTCCAGTTGATCAGTATCCCGCAAGTAGCGCAGCAGTCTTCCCAGACGCTGAATGAGCGATGGGAAAGGGGCGATCTCACTGAACAGGCGCGTTACGGAGATGTCAAAGCTCATTTCGCAGATTGGCGTACACACGATGCAGACGCCCCCTCCTTTGCGTGTACGCTCTACAACGTTCTCCTGGCGACGGACACGATCTTCATATTTAAAGTGAGAGTGGTATAGCAGCAGATCCGCCCCGTCCGGCATCAATACTGCCAACTTGTCATAAGTCTCCCGCGCCCGCTCTACGGTGTTCAACACCACCAGTACGGAATGGCCGCCGACTAGTTCCTTCACAATTTTTTCAAGCGGAGGTTGGCCCTTCTCAATCAAGTGCACGTTATATTTAGGCAAAGACTGTATGGTCGGTGGACCCTGTTCAACAGTCAGGCTGCGAACGCCTGAGCATACGTCGATCAACTCTTTTTTGCGATGGGGTTGCAACGAAGCTGTCATAATCAATACCGGCATCGGAAACAATTTCAGCCAATCGAGTACACCTTGCCACAGCTTCTCGTCATAGGCATGCGCTTCGTCGAACACGATGCAGCCATTTAAGAAAATCGGAAATAGCAGATAAGAGCTTCGGTAGTTATGTAGTAGTCCGATAATCGTATCCACCGTACAGAAGGTCATCGGGTGAACCAGCCGTTGCAAAGATTCCTCACGAAGTTCTTCTATCGAGTGATCCCTATCTTCCGGTATGTTGTCGGTCCAGCCGCCTTTCAGAAGAAGATCCAGATCGACATCACTTCGTGAATGCAGCAATTGCGCGTTATTACCAAACAACTCCATATGATCCGCATAACCTTGGGTAACGGTAGCTGTTGTCGGGTAGCCGATCAACATATACCGCGCTCCTGTCATGCTCCCCCAGCCAAATGAAGCTTGCGTTTTTCCGGTGCCGCAGCCGCTTTCGATCAGTACGATATCGTGATTGAGCGCCGCTTGCCTGACATGTTCCTGAAATGAGGTGATTTCCGGATGATGATGCGGGTTCCGCTTCTTCGCGGCTTCAAGCACCTGGTCCAGGACAGGAGAAACGTCCGCTTGAACGACGGCCTCTTTCAGAACCCGCAATTTGCTTCGCCACTCCTCGGGTGTATCGGCTCGAATCGATCCGATCATATCCGCTGCGATCAAGACGGAACGAACGCTGGCCATCCACCTCTTCTCGTCAAGGCTCATCTCCCGGTCGGCCCGATCCAGCCATTCCTTCAAAGGTTCGCGGATGTTCTCTTCCACATCGTCTTCGTCCAGTGAAAGCCGGATAGAGGCCAGCTGCGGCAGACGAATGCCAAGACGGCGTTCAAATAAATCGAGAACGGCAAGCATATCCGGATGTTCAAATGACAGATCAAGGAAGGGGATCCGTTCAGACGACTCAATCGTACCCAAATCGAATTTGAAGTGATGCCCCAAAACGGCCAGCCGTATCGATCGAAGCGAAAGCAGCCGCTCCTTCTCACTATAGCCGGCCAGTAAGTCATCCATCATTTTGTGCAATTGCGGGTGGTTCTGCAGCAGCCAGTCCGAAATAATTTCATGCCGGATGCATTGACGCCATGCTTTCGTCCCGTGAACCAAAGGCTGGAAAAGTTCTTTGGATATTTTTCCTAGATCGTGGGTTAAAGCGGCCAGCCGGACAGAAAGGCGAAACAGCGGTTCCGGCCAGGGGAAATGGCTTGTCATCACCGGTGAGGTTAGATCCAGCAGCACCTCAGCCACATCCGCCACTTGTTCCAAATGACCCGGTAGCAGACAGGAGTAAGGAGGATTTTCCTCCGAATATCCTTGAGGTACAGTCTTCGCGAGCAGACGCGTCATGCTCCTTCTTCACTTCCTCCAGCACTGGTAAAAAATCCGCAACCGAACCTTCTGCGCCCGGAGACCGAATGGCATTGCACGAGGAGCGACATTCGATCACTAAGCTGGCGTAATCTGACACCGAAACCGACAATCCGCTTGTCCTTGATCCGGAAAACCCGTCGTCTTAGAATCTCAATCCGAATCGCTTCCACCGCTTGCTGCGATTCTTTCCCGGTGACCGATTCGTTTAACGCATATAGTCGAGATCGAATATGGGCCGCAAGTTCATCCGGCTCAGTTTTGTTCTTGACTGTGACCAGTCTGCTGACAAGTTCGCTAGCGGGGCGAATCACTTCTGGCCTGGGAATGCCAAAGCGGATACGGTAATCGCCTAACACTGCTTGCTTGCCGGCCAGTCGGTACACCATACCAAGGTCGGACAATGGGCATTGCAGCCAGAAGTAAGATTGCGGGGTCAATGCTAGTCCGTCCGATCCCGCCAATCCTCTTTCGATCGGACTAATCGCATACTGGTCCGCTTCGTGAAAACCCGGTTCGATTCGACTGATAGCTGCATATAGCCAGTATCCGGTATCGAAGGGAATCGTTCGGGAGCCTAGTATCGGCACCTTGCATCTTACGATTTCCAGATCGAGCATTTTTCCACCCCCTTCCATATTAGTAAATCTATCATGTAGATTCGATATAGTCAACAATGTAATATACGAAGTTAAAATTTTATATACTGTCTACTATCAAATTGTTCAACTTGTTCAACTTATTTGGTATACTTTGATCGATCCCCAAGCGTTGAGCACTAATATACGAAGTTGGCAAGTTTTAATAAATAGCCGTGATGTCTTGGGGATCTACTATTTTGCGTAAAGTTCCGTCCATCGTTTCAACTTTTCCTTCATCGCCTCGCGCGCCGATCGCGGACTTAACACTTCCGCATCCGGTCCGTATTGCAGCAGCCAGCGAATGAATTCGTCTTCGTTATTGACTGTCACGCGAAACATCAGCCCCCCGTCGGCAGTATCTGTCATCGCCGGTTGAACAAACAGCTCTTCCTCCTTCACATATCTCGCGACGGCGGCACTGAATTTGACCTTGAATGTCGTTTTCCGATCTTCACGGTGAATCGACCATGTATCCTTTAGAAAACGATGGATGTCAAAATCGCCCTTGTCGAATGTCTGTTCCGTCATTTTCGCATCGAGAAAACGGCTCACGCGAAATATCCGGACTCTTTCTTCCTTCCGGCAATATCCGATTAAGTAGAAACGCTGCTCACGCGGTACCAGAAAATATGGATCGATCTGTCTAACGGTAGTTGAATTGCGATACTGGGTATGGTAAGTCGTATGTAATGTTCTGCATTCCAGCATAGCTTAAATAATTACCGGCAGAAAATTCGGGCTCTGCGGTCTGTAAGCAGGTTTTCCCATCTGAATCCGCTCCGTGATCCTATCGATCAGATTTATTGACTTATTTTTTTCTCCTTTATGAGCAGCCATAATTTTATCGAAAGCGGAGTGAAATGCTCTTGGGAGTTTGTCCGTATCGACCACAAAAGGGATCATGGATAGTGCAACAGATTCCTCATCGTTCAAATCCGGAGGGTACATCATAAACTTGCCTATAAAGCGGAACCCCTTACCATGCCCTTCGGATGTTATCGGTGTGACGGCTGACAGGCCGTCAATGTCCCGGTAGATCGTTCTCTTACTCACTTCAAACTTCTCTGCAAGTTCTACGGCCTTAATACCAGGCTTCGCCTGTACAGCCATAATAATCGCGATCCATCTCGCAAATAGCTTGGACACGTTGTCACTCCCTGTATTTTCTTTCTTATTTTCATTATATCAACAAAATTTGACATCTAGATGTCACAAACAACTGTTCGAAATGGGTGGAACTGGACAGTCCCGCCGGATCTCCGAAACAGCCAAGAAAAATGTTTTTTTCGTTCCATGATTGAACCGAATCGCCGTAATTTGCGACTATATTCATGAAGGAGGAGGGGATATGAATTTCGACCGCATCTATGCGGAGTATGCGGATGTCGTTTACTCATACTTGAAATTCAAACTAAAAAAGCGGCCCGAATCGATTCCATGAAAGCCGCAAATGATTGCGGAACTGGTGAAAACGCTGTGACCAAAGAGACCGGCGGCCAGATGGGAAGAGCGGTAGGCAAGTTTTACAAGGAGCTCGTCGATTCCGGTTTTCCCGAAGCGGAAGCGTTGAAAATGTCCAAAGATTATTTGAGAACCATTATTTCGGTGGCGTCAAACTTCAAAGATAACTGATCGCAAAAAGAGAAAGGACGACGGGCAAGTTAATGCCCGGCGTCCTTTTCTTCTTCCTTGATCATGGCATTTTACGGCCGCAGCGCGAGACTCCCCCGCTCATCCTGTGAACCGTTTGCGGAAGCGGAGCGGCGACAAGCCGGTATGCTCGGCGAACAGCCGCGAGAAGTGCGGCGTTTGGCGAAAGCCCGTTTCCTCCGCGATTCTGGCGATCGGCCAGTCGGTCTTCAGCAGCAGCAGCTTCGCCTGATCGAGCCGGTAATACAGCAGAAATTGCTGCGGCGTACAGCCGAACACCTCGTTCATGCAGCGGGCGATATAATTGGCGTGCAAGTTCAGCGCCTCGCTCAGCATACGGTTCGAGACGGGCTGCTTGAAGTTGAGCTTCAGGTACGCCGCTGCTCTTTCGGCTACGGCTACCGCCGCTTTCGCTTCATCCGAACGCCAGCCTTCGTCCAGCATTTGCAGCAAATGCAAAAACCGGTGCTGCCGCTCCCAGAACGAAGCATGCGTAGAGTTCCGGGCGGCCTCGTGCAAACTTGTAAAAATGTCCTGCACCTGCTCCGGATAAGACAGCTTCGCATGCTTCGGCACGCGAATGACGTGCGTGTAGTGGTCGCCGCGCAGGCTGCCGGAGCCGCCCTCGGTTTCCTCCCAGGGCGCCGTCGTCTGGAAATGCAGCCAGTCCATCACCATTTCTTCCTCGCACGGACGGACCGCATAATGCCACCGGTCAGGACGAAGAATCAGCACCTCTCCCGGTCCGAGCGACCATTGCCGGTCTTCCTCCCCGATATGTAGCGTGCCGCGGTGGATAAAGAGCAGATCGAATACGCCCAGATTCGTCCGGTTCGGATGCGCTTCGCCCGGTTGGTACGTGACCCGGTTCGATTCGATGAAAAAAGGCAGCGGCGGCGATCGGAACGTCAGCAGCAACGGGATGTCAGACATGTTCTTCTCTCCATATTTCGTGTGATATTATGCAAAATACAGGTTCAAGAGACCGCTATATTTCTACCATTTTATCAAATAAAATGAAGAAGAAACAGGTACGTTTTTTGCAAAAATACCTGAAATTGCAAGGAGGAGAGCCCATTGAGCCAACCGCTTCGCCCGCAATCCGCCCCTGAAGCCGTCAATCGGCCGCTTGACGCGGCCAGTGTGGAGATCCGCGACGATTTCTGGTCCGTTTACACCGATTTGGTGCGGGATGTCGTCATCCCGTACCAATGGGAAGCGCTGAACGACCGGGTCGAAGGAGCCGTCCCGAGCCGCGCCATCCGTAATTTTCGCATCGCGGCCGGACTGGAGGAAGGAGCATTCGAAGGCTTCGTCTTTCAGGATTCCGATCTGTACAAATGGCTGGAAGCCCTCGCCTACCGGCTCGCCACGCATCCCGATCCGGATTGGGAGCGCATCGCCGACGGCATGTTCGATCTGATCGGGGCGGCCCAGGAAGAGGACGGCTATCTGCAGACCTACTTTCAAATCAAGGCGCCTGACGAGAAATGGACCAATCTCGGCGAGGCGCACGAGCTTTACTGCGCCGGACATTACATCGAGGCGGCGGTCGCTTATTGGCAGGCGACCGGCAAGCGCAAGGCGCTGGATATCGCGGTCAGGCTGGCGGACTGCATCGGCCGGACGTTCGGACCGGGAGAGGGACAGTTGAACGGCTACGACGGCCATCAGGAGATCGAGCTAGCGCTCGTCAAGCTGTACCGGGCAACCGGAGAGGAACGGTTTCTGCGGCTCAGCTCATTCTTCATCGATGCGCGGGGACAATCGCCGTCGTTTTTGATCGAAGAATGGGAGAAGCGGGGGCATGCCTCCATCTGGCACGCCGGCAAGTCGCAGCGGCCCAATCTGGACTATTTTCAAGCCCATCTGCCGGTGCGGGAGCAGAAAGAGGCGGTCGGCCATGCGGTGCGCGCCGTCTATATGTATGCTGCGATGGCGGATCTGGCGGCGCTGACAGGTGACGCATCGCTGCTGGACGCCTGCCGGACGCTGTGGAAGAGCATCGTGGCCAAGCGGATGTATGTGACCGGCGGCATCGGCTCGACCCGCCACGGGGAAGCGTTCACCACCGATTACGACCTGCCGAACGATTCCGCCTATGCCGAAACATGCGCCTCGGTCGGCCTCGTATTTTTCGCGGCCCGCATGCTGGCCATTGAAGCCCGGGCGGAATATACCGACGTGCTGGAACGTGCGCTCTACAATAACGTCATCGCCGGCATCGCGCTGGACGGCAAGCACTATTTTTACGTCAATCCGCTTGAAGTACGGCCTGCGGCCTGCGAGCGCAATCCCGGCTTGCACCATGTCAAGCCGACGCGCCAACCCTGGTTCGGCTGCTCGTGCTGTCCGCCGAACGTAGCCCGGCTGCTGGCGTCGCTCGGACAATATATCTATATGGTCGACGACGCTTCGCGAACCGTATACGCCCATCTGTATATAGGCAGCGACTCGGAAATCTCGGTCGACGGCATCACGTTCAAGCTGATCCAGAAGACAGGCATGCCATGGAGCGGCGACGTCACCTTCGCGATCGGATCGCTCAGTGCGCCGGCTGCCTTCACGCTTGCGCTGCGGGTGCCGTCGTGGTGCGACGGCAAGCTGCCGGCGCTGCAGGTGAACGGAGAGCCCGTATCGGCGGATGTTACGCCAGAGGGATATTTGACAATCAACCGCACCTGGATCGATGGCGATACGGTGCGGCTGAAACTGCCCATGCCGGCGCTTCGCCTTGCGGCTCACCCCGAGGTAAGGGCCAACGCCGGCAAGATCGCGCTGCAGCGGGGACCGTTCGTCTACTGTCTGGAGGAAGCCGATAATGAGGGGCCGCTGCAGTCCATTTCCTTGCCGCTCGCAGGACGAGCGGAGACCGAGCCGGCCGGCGAGCTCTTCCCGGGAGCCGTCGCGCTCAGAATCGACGGCTATCGCGATCCGCAGCTGGTGCCGGACGGCGCCTTATACGAAAGCATAACTGCTCTTCGCCCGGAGCCGTCATCCGTCAGGGCCGTTCCTTACGCTCTGTGGGGCAATCGCGGCATGGGGGAAATGACGGTCTGGGTGCGCTACCGGTAATCAGGGAGCGGGCATCGACTGCACGCCTTGAAAGAGCGTCGCCATCAGCAGCTCGCCGTCCTTCTTCTCGATGTCGGTCACCGGGAAGCCGAGCCTGACCGAGAACAGGGAAATCTGGCGCTGCAGCCAACCGAGCCGGTACAGTCCCCGATCGGTGCAGGCGTACACGTCCCCGCCCTTATCGGTGACGGAAAAGACGAACCGTCCCGGAATGCGGATCAGCTCGAAGCCTCCCCGCTTGTTGCCGACGACCAATTCTCCCGTCTCGCAAGAGCCGACGATATGGCCGCGGTAGACCGACAAGCTCGTCACGGCAACCGGCAGCGGGAACTCCGCCCACTCGCCGGCAAAGCGGTCATAAACGGAAATGCCATTGTCGTGCGCGATTACGAGATAATGCGGCAGATGGATGAAATCGTAAACTTTCCGTTCCTGGCAGGCAATCGGATGCCAGTTGCCATCCCCGCTGTACCATAGCCCGTATTCGGTCGCGGCATATGCGCCGCTTTTGAAGAGGCGGTAACGATAGCAAGGAATGGCCAGAGGGGAAGCGGCCCACAAATTTTGCCGGTAATAAAACAGCCCGCGGTCCGTGCAGGCGGCAAGCGTATTGCCGGATATCGCCAACCGGTTCACCGCAGCCTTGTCGAGCCCGGCCGCGGGCAGCTTTTCCCATCCTCCCCCGTCCGCCAACCGGTAAATCCCGTAGCCGGCCGACGCCGCGTATACGGCGTCCTGGCCGGCTACGACCGCTGAGAACGGCAGCAGCAGCCAATTCCAAGGATGGGCCGAGCCGGCTTGTTTCGCTTCGTTCAACCTCGAACACTCCTCTCCCTGACATCACAGCGGATGTCTCCACGCATATTGTCTATGATAACCATTCTCAATAACCATGTATATTTTGAATGATAACCGTTCTCAATTGCAATGTCAACCATTCCACTTTACTGGAAAATGTATGAATTTCGGCCTATACCGCAGCCTGGTGATAAATGCATTTATTTCCCATCCGGTTTTGTAGTATGGTATTAGTAGCATTAGCATTAGGCCGAACGTACCGTTGCACAATTCGGACGGCAGATTGGCGGCTCAGGTTACACGGAAAGGAGATATCGATTCTATTGACACAACATGGAGAACATAACGGACGGATCGGCATTGAAGAAATCGTCCAGGCCCAGATGCATTTGAAAGAAGTCATTGCCCGCACGCCGCTGCAGCATAACCGCGTCCTGTCCGAGCGTTACGGCTGCACGGTGCTGCTCAAGCGCGAAGATCTGCAGGTCGTCCGGTCGTTCAAATTGCGCGGAGCCTATCATTCGATCCGCTCGCTCCCGGCGGACAAGCTTGCCAAAGGCGTCGTCTGCGCAAGCGCCGGCAACCACGCCCAAGGCGTCGCCTATTCCTGCCAGGCCCTCGGCATACCGGGCAAAATCTATATGCCCAGTACGACGCCCCGGCAGAAGGTATCGCAAGTCGCTTTCTTCGGCGGAGCCCAGGTCGAAATCGTGCTGACGGGAGATACGTTCGACGATGCGTACGCGGAAGCGGTCCGGGAATGTGAGCGCAGCGGAGCGGCCTTCATCCATCCGTTCGACGATCCGAAAATCATTGCCGGCAACGGCACGGTCGGCAAAGAAATTATGGAGGCGGCCGAATCCGTGCCCGACTATATATTCGTTACGGTAGGCGGCGGCGGACTGGCGGCGGGGGTCGCGTCGTACGTCAAGGCGGTCTCGCCCGGCACCGTCATTGTCGGCATCGAACCGGAAGGCGCGCCGGCGATGCGGAGCGCTCTCGACAGCGGAGAAGTCGTGACGCTCGAGACGATCGACAAATTCGTCGACGGCGCCGCCGTCAAGAGGGTCGGCGACCTGACGTACGAAATATGCAAGCGGCTGCTGGACGACGTCGTGCTCGTCCCCGAAGGCAAAGTATGCACGACGCTGCTCGATCTGTACAACGAGAACGCCATTGTCGCCGAACCGGCCGGCGCGCTGCCGATCGCCGCGCTTGACGCGTACCGCGAGGCGATCGCCGGCAAGACGGTCGTGTGCATCGTCAGCGGCGGCAACAACGATGTCGACCGGATGCAGGAAATTAAAGAACGATCGCTCATCTATGAAGGATTGAAGCATTACTTCATGGTCAATTTCCCGCAACGGGCAGGCGCTCTTCGGGAATTTCTCGACGACGTGCTCGGTCCGGAAGACGACATTACGCGGTTCGAATATACGAAGAAGCACAACAAAGACAACGGGCCGGCTCTTGTCGGCATCGAGCTCAAGCATCGCAACGACTACGCTCCGCTCATCGAAAGGATGAAAGCGAAAGGATTTCAATTCATGGAATTGAACAAAGATCCGCTGCTGTTCAACCTGCTGATTTAGCGCAGTCGCGGCGCATAATTTTGCCTTTGACGCATATTTTCGCCTCTGACGCATAATTTCACCTCTGATAAGAACAATGTTGCAAAAGTGCAGTTTTTTCGTGGGTAAAAGAACCAAAACGCGAAAATTCCTGCGATTATACAGTTTTTTTGATCCTTTCAAGCCAGACAAGCGAGAATTTCCAAAAATTTCTGTATTTTTGCAGGATTTCGCGCCATAGCCATCTATTCGGAACCAAATTCCTGTACTTTTGCAGCTTTTCGCCAAAGCATCTGCCGGGAGACGGAAACGCTGAAGGCGGGACGCACCGACCGACCGGAGACGGAAACGCTAAAGGCGGGACGCACCGACGGACCGTAGACGAGTAGACAGAAGGCTTACCGACGACCGTAGACGAGTAGACAGAAGGCTGGGCATGCCGACGGACCGGAGAGACGATTTGACGGATGGCGCAGACGGATAGACAGGCAAAAAAAAGAGCGGCAGGTTATGGCATGAATAACCTGCCGCTCTTTTTTGTAAACAGCTGGCCGCCTGCAATTCTCATCCGTCGATACGCGCCGCTGTCCGCCGGGAACGGTGCCGGTGCCTACGGCGTCAGAAACAATGTCGCATTCAAATATTGCTTCGCCGTGGCGTGCAGATAGCATGTCAGAACCGAAATGGCCGCCACGAGCAAGCTGTTGCGGACGACTTCCCGCTCGGTTCCGGACAGCCGGTTCATCCGATCGATCAGACGATCGGCCAGACGGACCATGTCGGCGGCAGGCTTCGTCCGGGCGCTTTCCCTGCCTGCCGACAGCGTAATAAATCCGCTCGTCTTCGCCTTGATCGCGATCCATTCTTCGAACAGCGATGAATACGCCTCGTACAGCTCCAGCGGGCCGAGCAGATCGTCCTGCTCATCTTCGGGCTTGCGGAACAGGGCGGCGAACAGCTTGCGGATCGAGTCGAAATCGAGATTCGATTTCAAATCGTCAATGATGAACAATAGCGCCGCCTGATTCAGGGAATATTTTTTGCCGGCTTTCGGCGAACCGAAGTATTCCTTGAAATCCCGCTTGACCCAATTTTGCATCGAGCTCGGAGACAGATGGGCGTATTCGATTTGCCCGCCGAGCGCCGCTATTTCCTGCAACGAGAAACCGCGTACGCGGCCTCCTTTGATCAGTTTTTCAAATATCGGCGGCAGTGCCGTCGACAGAAAAGCCGGAAGCGGATTGCCGTTTCGCAGATCGCGCCGGTGCTTCTTGTTCCATGCTTCCTGCAGCACTTGCAAAGGCGTCTGGCCGCTGTAGCCGTCGAGAGCAAGAAGCAGACATGCCATTTCGTGACGGGTTAGCGTAAAGGATTCCACAGATCGCCCTCCTTTTTATTTCAAGTTCATACGAACCTATCATACGCCCGTCAAAGCAGCTTTGTAAAGGCCAGCAAATCAATGAGAACGGCGTGTTGAATCCGATTTTCCGATCAAATTCCGCCGTAATCTCCCGCCATGGGCACGCACAGCATTTGTAAATCTTTTCTCGGGTTCGTACAATTAGTTCATATGAACTTAATAAAATTCATGGAAAAGGATAGTGAACCGGGAATATGGGTATAGGATTCAATCTGTTCTTGTTTGCCGTACTGATCGTCTTGACCGCCTTTTTCGTCGCGACGGAGTTCGCGATCGTGAAAGTGCGGCCGAGCCGCGTCGATCAGCTCGTTCTGGAAGGAAGGAAGGGCGCGCTGGCGGTTCGGCAAGTCACCGGCAACCTGGACGGATATTTATCCGCATGTCAGCTCGGCATCAGCATTACCGCACTTGGTATCGGCTGGCTTGGCGAGCCTACCGTAGGGGCGCTGCTTCTTCCCGTATTCGATCAATTCGGCCTGAATCCCGATCTCAGCCACATTGTCTCGATGATCATCGCCTTTATCCTGGTTACATTCATTCACGTCGTTGTCGGCGAACTGGCTCCGAAAACATGGGCCATTCAGAAAGCCGAATTTCTTGCCCTGATGACGGCGAAGCCGATCATGATCTTCTATAATGTGCTGTACCCGTTCATCTGGCTGCTGAACGGCTCCGCCAACGCCATTACCCGGCTGTTCGGGCTGCATCCGGTGAAGGAGCACGAAGACGCCCCGTCGGAGGAAGAAATTCAGATCATATTGTCGGAAAGCTTGCAGAGCGGCAAAATCAACACGACCGAATACGGTTATGTGAGCCGGATCTTCGCTTTCGACGAGATGCTCGCCAAAGAAATTATGGTTCCGAGAACCGACATGGTCTGTTTATATACCAACAATACGTTGGAAGAAAATATGGCCATCATCCGCAGGGAACAATACACCCGTTTCCCGGTCGCGATGAACAGCAAGGACAATATTGTCGGTACGATCAATACGAAGCAGCTGTTTTTGGAGTATGACGGCGACCCGCAGTTCGATTTTAAAAAGCTGATCCATCCGGCGCTGACCGTGTCCGAGTTTACACCGGTCAAGTCGCTGCTGAAACGGATGCAGCAAGAGCGCGTACACATGGCCGTTCTGGTGGATGAATACGGCGGTACGTCGGGCATTATAACGATCGAGGACATTCTCGAAGAAATTGTCGGCGAAATCCGCGACGAATTCGATGCGGACGAGCGCCGGGAAATCGAGAAGCTGGACGAAAACTGCTATTTGCTGGACGGCAAAGTATTGCTGACAGAGCTTAGCGATCTGACCGGTCTGAAACTGGACGACGAGGAAGTGGATACGGTCGGCGGCTGGTTGTACAGCAAAATGCCCGAGCCGAAAAAAGGCAAGGAATATGTTGAAGGCCATGTGACGTTCATTATTCGGGAGACGTCGAAAAACCGCATTCGCAAAGTCGAAATGATTATCGGCGAAGGCGAGGCCGTACAGGAAATTCCCGCGGGTTAACGATATAAGAAGGGGCTGTCCCAAAAGGTCTTGAATGACCAGGGATCGTCCCTTCTTTATTTATATCTTTGTTAAATGGAAGAGGAGCGGTTTCTCTGTACGTTCGATCTACCATGTTGATTGCAATGAGCTTGGAGGCTGACACTCCTCCGGGCTATCTTGTTCGTATCGTCAACGAGGCGGTTAACTTTCCGGACGACAAGATTTTATCGGCATGCCAGCGGCGCCTCGATGCGGGCAGTAGTTGTCCGGCGGCCGGACAAGCCAGGCAATCCCCCAAAATGCCTCACCAGCGTCATCGTCTACGCCTACGCCGCTCCTTTTTACGGGTATAAGACGGTCCGAGTTTATCCAGTGAACAGATGTCAACGGTGAAAGCCAAGCGGTTATACCAGCGAACCTGGGGCCGCCGGTAACAGCTGTAGATTGAGGATACTGCAAAAGTGCAGAATTTTTGCCCCTGACGGATGCTTTTGACTCAAATTGCTGCGATAGTACAGGATTTTTTGACCGTTTTCGTATTGCAAGCCGATTTGGAGGTTGAAAAACTGCATTATCGCAGTAATTTGAGCGTTCGGGCTATCAGCAGCGAGGAAAAGCTGCACTTTTGCAGGATTGGTTGATTTAAAATGACTGAAAACGAATGAAAACGACAGCGAACAGGCGCCGGGGCTGTGATCCGGTTGCAATCGGGCGGCTCCATATCCCCTCGCATATTCCATGCTGACAAGATGAGCCATGAACCTTTGATGTTTCCGCATCATACATAAGCCGTATTTCCACATCATAAGCCGAATCGAATAGAATAAGCCTTCCATGCACATGATGAAAAAACATCGCAGCGTTCATACCGGCTTGACAATTGTTCGCTATACTGGCGGCAGGAGGTGCCTATTCATGATCTATGCCGGATCCGTCCACCGTCCCAGACTCCTGATTCTGTACGCTGCCTACGGCGACGGCCACCTGCAGGCGGCCAGGGCGATTCTCGATGCGCTGGAAGGCTGCGGCGGCGAAGGGGTGCTCGTCGATTTGCTGGAGGAGTCCCATCCGATTCTGTATCAAATGACCAAGCGTTTCTATATGCACAGCTACAAATATATGCCCCATGTTTACGGATGGGTGTACAATCGCACAAGGCCGATGAAGCACAATTCGCTGTTTGGCGGCTGGCTTCACTCATTCGGCCGGGATACGATACGCCGCATCGTCGCGCTCGAGCGTCCGGATGCCGTCATTCATACCTTTCCCACTTTCGCGCTGCCATCGCTGCAGCATACCGGACGTCCGGTCCTGACCGGAGCTGTCGTGACGGATTTCGATCTGCACTGCCGCTGGGTTCATCCCCGAATCGACCGTTATTATGTGGCGACCCCGGATATGCGCAAGGAATTGATATCGCTCGGCATTTCCGAATCCCGGGTCGTCGTCAGCGGCATTCCGCTCAAACGCGGTTTCCGCAACGTTGTCCCCGATCCGCGAATCAGGGCCCGTCACGGCCTCGATCCGGTACGGCCGCTCGTCCTCATTATGGCGGGCGCATACGGCATGCTGGAGGGCGTGCCGCAAATACTGGAAGGCCTGCTGGCGCATCCGGATACGGCGGTGGCGCTCGTCAGCGGCCGCAACGAGGCGCTTGCGGATTCCGTTCGAATGCGTTTTGCCGGAGCATGCGCGGAAGGAAGGCTGCGCGTGTTCGGCTATGTGGACCATGTTCACGAGCTGATGTCCGTCTCCTCCTGCGTCGTGACGAAGCCCGGCGGCATTACGCTGGCCGAAGCGCTCGCAGCCGGCATACCGATCTGCACCTTACGCCCCGTCCCCGGACAGGAACGCAATAACGCCTTGTATCTGGAGAGCAAAGGCGCCGCGTTCGTCGCCAGGAACAAAGATCAGTTGATTGCCGAAATATTGAAACTCGTTCACGATCCCGTTCGTTTAAAGAATAGGAAAAAAGCTGTTGCGGAGCTGCAGACCAAAAATGCGGCGGAAACGATCGTGTTGGATATTTTGTCGCGCTTGCCTATAATAAAAGGAGCGCGCTTCGGCCTAGCGTCTGTCGACGCTTCGCGCCGGCATGACGCACTCGATCTTCGGGAAGGAGGCCGTCGACGCATGTTGCCCAGCCGGAAAGCCCGGTTGTTCGACTCGGAGATGTATCTCATCTTCGTCATTTTGTTCCTCGTTGAGTTTATCCGGGGCGCCGCGCTGATCAGTTTTTTGCCTATTTACGGCGAGAAGATGCTGGGCCTGCCGCTCGGCATTATCGGGATCGGGATAACCGCCCATTATCTGACCGATACGCTGCTGAAAATCGCAATCGGCTACCTGCTTGACAAGTTCTCCATCCGCTTCATCGTTCACGCCAGCTTGCTTCTGTCCGTTGCGGGCGTTATCCTTTTTCCGTTCGCGGCGCAGCCATGGCTGTTTATTACCGCTTCGGCGCTCTTCGGAATCGGCATCTCGCCGATCTGGATCGTCTGTCTGACGAAAGTAGACGAAAGCAGGAGAGCGACCCAGATGGGCTTCTTGTATACGATCTGGTTCGTCGGCCTCGGGGCAGGTCCGATCGTTTGCAATTTCGCCATTCATCGCGGCATGGAGCATGCGTACGAACTGTTATTTGTCTGCACCGCGCTGGCCTGGTTTCTCTCGCTCTTTACAAGCAATCGCCGCATGGCCGACATCGTCACCCTGCCGCTTAGCGAACAGATGCGCGTGCTGAAGGACAAGCTGTCCCGGATGAAGCTGCTGCTGCCCGGCATGGTGCTGCAGACGACCGGCGCTGCGATGCTCGTGCCGATATTGCCGAGGTTTGCCGAGATTCGTCTCGGACTGACGCCGCCGCAATATTCGCTGCTCTTGACGGCCGGAGGGCTATGCACGGTTGCGGCACTGGTGCCTATGGGCAGATTGTCCGACAAGGTCGGCAACAAGAAATGGTTTCTCGTCGGCGGCTTCAGCTTTTTTGCCGTGGCGCTGTACGGACTTGCCTGGGGACCGAATCTGTGGCAGGCGCTGCTTGTCGCCGCCCTGCTCGGCGTTTCGTACGCCGCTGTGCTGCCCGCTTGGAACGCGCTGCTCGCTTCCTATGTTCCGCCGCAGCAGCGAGGACTCGGCTGGGGCATTTTTTCCACCGTGGAAGGGATCGGCGTCATGATCGGTCCCGTAGCGGGAGGCTATTTGGCGTCCTGGCAAGGCGAAGCGTTCGTCGTCTGGATCAGCGCCGTATTGTTCGCCCTGATCGGGCTGTTCTATTTATGGTTTCCGTTCCGCGTTTTCGCCGAGAATGGCGCCTTTAAAGACAGGTGAATGAAAATCAATGAGCAAGCTCAAGCAATGGATTGACCAAGCGAAAGAATTGAGCATCGAAGATTTGCAGCGAACGCTGGAAAGCTACTCCGATTTCGGTCCGCTTCCCGGCTTGCTGCTCACGTATATAGAATCGTTTTTCCCGTTCCTTCCGCTCCTTCTGATCGTCGCTGCCAATGCCAACATTTACGGGCTGTGGCTCGGCTTTTTGCTGTCGTGGATCGGGGTGTCGGCAGGGGCGGCGAGCGTTTTTTGGGTTGCACGGTTATTGGGAGGAAAGATCGGTACGAGATTGCAGCGCCGCTATCCGAAGATGAAAGGATTTTTCAACTGGATCGAGACGAAAGGCTTTACGCCGCTGTTCCTCTTGTCCTGTTTTCCTTTCTCGCCCTCATCGCTGATTAATATAGTGTCCGGTCTCAGTACGATACCGTTTCCGACGTTCCTGATCGCGGTTGCACTCGGCAAAGCCGTCATGATTTTCAGCGTCTCGCTGCTCAGCTTCGATATCGGCAACCTGCTGCAGGAACCGTGGCGAATCGCCTTGACGGCCGCTGTCATTGTGGCGATGTGGTACGGCGGCAAAAGGCTGGAAGCCCGCTATCATCACTGATGGCCGCTGGAGGAGGATAGATGATGCCGCTTGCGCTATCGTTCGACGTGGCCGCCACGGCAGTCGTGCTGCTGCTCGCAGCAGGGCTGTTCGGCGGCATGTTCCTGTTTGTCCGGGCCGTATCGGACGATTCGGATAAACATCAGGATCTGAAAGAGTTGGTCGAAACGCTGTTCGGAACTCCCGCCCATCTGCGGCCGGACAAAGACACGCAGGCCACAGCGGGCGAACCGGCTGCTGCGCGGAAACCGCCGGCGCCGTTCGAGGACGAATGTCCCGCATGCGGCGAACGTGTCACACATGAACATCCGGAATGCCCGGGATGCGGGCTGCGCCTGCTGTAACAATGGAAGGCCGCCCGTCCTCCTCCCACCTCGCAATTTTATGCAGATCATCCTTCTATCTTCCAGCCATAACCAGATCTTTTTCCCCGTCCGTTCTTTCCCGATTCATATCCCCGTCCCGCACTTGCCGCATTCTTCTTCCCACACTCCTGACAGCCCGTCTTGTCCCTTCCGCTCACCCCGGACAAATTACCCGCTTCAGTCACGACCGAATCTGCGACTATTTCCTTATACTCCTTGTTACAACTGAATCGTTAGCCCTTATAGTCTGTTTTTTTATTTTAGATATTTTATTTCAAAATTTATTTTTATATTGAAATATTATTTCTGAGGCGCTATAATAGCTCCGTGGTAAAAACTTTCAATTTTAGACCTCGATGGATAACCTGCCAAAATCAAATTCCATAAGGGGGGATCCAAACCGTTGTTTCAGAAAAATCAGGGACAGCGCTGTCAGGGCGTCATGACATCCGCCGCGGACAACACCTCATTTGACGCCGCCGAATCGGATCTATTCGGAGAGGAGGGGGGACGATGAGCCGCGCCGAGCTGCTGGATGCCGAGGCTGCGGAGACGATGGGATTCGCCCCGGAACGTCTTCGCTTCGCATGGGAAGCGGTGCGCGAGGCCGTGGAAGCCGGAGAAACGCCCGGCGCGGTCGCGATCGTCTCCCGCCGCGGCATGCGGCTTCGATACGCGTACGGCTGCTCTGTCGACGACGGCAGCCAGCAGGCCCCTATCTCCTTCGATACGATCTACGACTGCGCATCGCTAACCAAGATCGCCGTCACATTGCCGCTCCTTCTGCTGCTGATCGACCGGGGACGGCTGCTTCTTTCCGATCCGCTCTTTCGCTACATTCCCGGTTTCGACGATCCTGTCAAGCGTCAGATTAACGTCCTTCAACTGCTCACCCACACCTCCGGCCTTGCACCCTTTTTCGATATGTCCGGTCTGGATCGCAACGGCATCATCGATTTCATCAGCCAATCGGAACTGCGCTCCGCGCCCGGCACCAAAATCGAATACAGCGATTGCGGATTTATTCTGCTCGGAGCTCTGATCGAGAAGCTGATGGACATGACGCTAGACGAAGCGGCCGAACGCGAGCTGTTCCGCCCGCTCGGGATGGCGGACGCCGGTTTTCTTCCGCATCCCGGCAAATATGCGCGCATCGCCCCGACGGAATACGACGCGGATATAGGTGCTTGTCTGCGCGGCATCGTACACGACCCGAATGCCCGGGCGATGGGCGGAATCAGCGGACATGCCGGCCTGTTCGCCGCCGCGGACGATCTGATCCGGTATGCCGAGCTATGGCTTCGGGATGCGCCCGGCGGGCAGCGCCTGCTGTCGCAAGCGGCGATGCGTGCGGCCATTTCATGCCGGACGGCATCCGTACCGGGCGGCAGGCGGGGGCTCGGCTGGGCGCTCAAGGGAGATCCGCTCGATCCTTCAGGCGACTGGCTCTCCGCCGACACGTTCGGCCATACCGGATTTACCGGCACAAGCCTCGTTATCGACCCGATTTCCGGGCTTGCGGCGGTTCTGCTGACCAATCGCGTTCATTACGGACGGGACGTCTCCGTTGTGCGGCTGCGGGCGCGGTTCCACAATGCGCTTGCCGCCGCGCTGGCGTAAGGCGGCTCAGGCTGATTCGGAAGATCAATTCCCGATTTCGATGCGCCGGCCTGCCCTTCCGATGGCAGGTCTGGCAGCTTAGGACAAGCTGGAGGTGCAGTACGGATGAAATCCGTATCGTTCAGAACGTATCGCCCCGGCGATGAAGCATTGATCGTCGAGTTGTGGAACCAATGCGCCGTCTGCGATCCCGTTACACCGCTCCGATTTCGCAACCTGGTACTGCTGGACGCCAACTTCGACCCCGCAGGCGTCCGTCTCGCGTTCGACGGCGAGCGGCTTGTCGGCTGCGTCTATGCCGTCAGACGCCTGCTGCCCATGACAGGGAACGATCTCGAGCCGGATAACGGCTGGATTCCGTTCTTCTTCGTCGATTCTGCCTATGAACGGCAAGGAATCGGCAGCGCGCTGCTCAGGGAAGCGGAAGCTTTCCTGCGGGAAGCCGGCCGCAAACAGCTGTTTTTCTCCGCTTACGCTCCCAATTATATCGTTCCCGGCATCGACGCCGCCGCCTACCCGAAAGGCGACGCCTTCCTGAGGCGCAACGGCTTTTCCACGCGTTATACCGCGGTCGCGATGGACCGTTCGCTTGTCGGCTATGTCATGCCGGAAGAAGTTCGCGAGCTCAAGCGGCAGCGCATCGCCGAAGGATACCGTTTCCGGACGGCATCGGATGCGAACCTGGCCGATTTGCTCCGCTTCGCCGGCGAACGGTTCAATCCCGACTGGGCGAGGGCGATCCGTGCCGCGAGGCGATTTGCGGCGGCGTGTGCAATTTCTGTAGCCGCTTGGCGGACGGGCCGCTTCCTCTCATAGAAAACGTGAAGTTGTGGCAAACTGAAACGGTACGGCACAGCCGAAAGGAGGCGAACTTCTTGTCCGGCAAATCCCCTTCCGACCGGCAAAAAGCGGCCAGCAAAGCGCAATCGAGCGCCGACCGCACCGGTCGCGGCAAAGATGCGGCAAGCGAGCAGCAATCGGCAGCCGACCGCGCTGCCGTGCCGAAGCATGGCCTGTAAAGCGAAATGGCAGCAATCAAAGTCCGGGCATCCAGCCGAAAGATGTCGACAAGGAGACCACAAATGAGCGAAAAGAAGCGCCATTACGAGATGGAGCCGATATCCGGCGAGCCCGTCGAAGTCGACGGCGTATACAAAAACGAATGGGGCGGCGAAGAGAAGCTCCAGCGCGGTCAGGTGTTCCCCGCCGATCCGATGCTGGGAACGACCGAATGGGAGCTTGTGGAGCTTGAATTCGATAACCATCACGAGGGGCAAACCGATCCGCGGCTCGTACCGAAAAGCGACGACGCCGAATCGGCAGCCGGCCTTCAGCATCCCCGCGGCCATATCGACCGGGGCGATAAATGAAACGGGAGGCCGCGCCCTCCGAAAAACCCCGACGGTTTTCGGAGGGCTGCCTCCCGATTTTCCCAAAAGCGGACGCGCTTCCGGCTATTCGCTTACGCGAGTTCGGAACGATTCCCGCGGCTGCCTTCGCGCTGCTTAATATGGTCGATGATCCGGTCCAGGCGGCGAAGATGCCAGGCATATTCGAACAACGCGGCAGCGACAAAGACAAGACGCCGTCCTTCGTCCCGTTCCTGCTTGAAGTAATCCGTCAGTTGCTCCGCCAATCGCGATTCCCGTTCTTCCTCCGGCTCGATATGAGCGCCGGATTTCATTTTCCCTTCCGCGTTCAACAAAATATATTCGTGGTATTTGGACAGCTCTTCAATTTGGCGGTCGAATGGAGCGGCCCATTTGTCCGCGCCGGGCGACGAAAAATAGTGCTCTTCCACAGCCTCGAGCAATTCGGCCCCTTTTCGCAGCGCCTTGATCATCTGCTTCGAAAGAATGAGCTGCCGCGCCAGCTCCTGCTTGCGCCCCGGCAGCAGCGCCCGCTCTTCCTCGAACACGGCGTACCGCTCATCCAGCTTGCGCAGCATCTCTTCGAGCTTCTCCTTCTCGTCCCGATATACCTGCTCTTTCATCTCGTTCGAAATAGCCGTTCGCAGCAGCAAGGAAAGCTTGTCGTAAGCCTGATGCACCTGCTGCATAAACTGTTTGCGCGGACGCGGAGGAAAAATCAGAATATTGACGGCGAACGCCGCGCCCATGCCGGTCAACACCATCAAAAAACGCTCCACCGCAAACGACCAGCTTTGGCTGTTCGCTTCCATGACCGCGACGACGGTCACGAGCGTCAATCCGATGACGCTCTCCATCTTGAATCGGATGCTCAATATAATGACGACAATACATACCAGTCCTACGGCGATCGGCGTATGGCCGAACATCAAGCCCGCTGCAAGCGCGATGCCCGCTCCCACGATATTGGCCTGAAACTGCTCGGCAATTTGCTGCCAGGACCGGTACACCGACGGCTGAATCGTAAAAATCGCCGCAACCGCCGCAATAATGGGAGAAGGAAAGCCGATTAGCCCGCTCAAATAAATGGCCAGGGCTACGGCCATGCCGGTCTTGAGTACACGAGCTCCTATCGTCACGGCCGATCTCCTTTCTTCTCCGGACTTCCGGTGCCGATGTCCGCGCGCCATTTTGCCGGCAGATACCGGTCGCCAAGGGTCATTTCTCTACGGTGATACATGCGCTGTTTCCCTCCTTCCGCTATTATAGCGGAAGAAAGAGCGAAAACGAAAATCGGCCGGATGTCCGGCATACGAGAGGCTCTAGCTTTGTCCGATCGACCTGCGGACTTTCTTGTTCGCCGCCATACTCGCCCCCTCCGTGACACCGGATCCGGCGTAAGGCAGACGAATCTCAAATGCCGTTCCTTTCCCGAGCTCGCTGCGCGTTTTCACGCTCCCCTTATGATTTTGGACGATCTTGAACGCGACCATAAGCCCGAGGCCCGTTCCTTTATCCTTTGTCGTATAGAACGGCTGGCCGATTTTCGAAAGCTGCTCCTCCCCAAGCCCCGGACCGTCGTCCGCAATCCGGACGATAACCTCATCCGCCTCGAGCGTGCAGGCAACCCGCAAGGAACCGCCCTCAGGCATCGCTTCGATCCCGTTTTTCATAATATTGGTGAAAACTTGCCTGATCTGGACTTCAACGCAGTTAATCCAGAGCGGACGGTCCTCGAACGAGGTTACAACGGAAATGCCGCTCATAACCGCTTTCGATTTCAATAGCGTCAACGAATCGGCAACCATTGCCCGCACGTCCTGCCGGGTCAATTCGTAAATTTGCGGCTTGGACAGCATAAGCAGCTCGCTGATCACCGACTCGATTCGGCCCAGATCGGCCTTCATAATGTCATAATAGTTTTTGCCCGCACTGCGTCCGGTTGAAATCAATTGCAAAAATCCTTTCAACGACGTAAGCGGGTTGCGGATTTCGTGCGCAATGCCGGCCGCCAGTTGTCCTGCAATATACAGCTTCTCGGAATTGATCACTTTCTTTTCGTTTTTTTTTTGCGCTCGGTGATATCCCGGACGATGACCTGAAGCGCCGGTTTGCCGTTATACGTCGTATTCGTTCCCACGACTTCGGTATGCAGCGGCCGTTTTTTGACCGAATACCACTCCAGCTCAATCGGAATGCCGTTCGTCTCGGACTGCTCCCCCTTCAGCAGTCTGGAAAACTCGCCGTGATGCCGGGGATGAAGATAATCGAATACCGGACGGCCGATCAGGCCGTTCCCCGGTTCCGCTTCGAACAGCTTTAGTCCTGCCCGGTTCACATATTCCCATTGACGTTCGCTGATAATAGCGATCATATCCATTGAGTTTTCCACGAGCAGCCGATAGCGCTCTTCGGACTGCAGAAACTTCCGGTCCGACATCCACGCCGACAGGCTGAATACGAATATCACCAGCGTCGCGATGCCGAACATCGTCCCCTGCACCGCAAAATATTCGTTCAGCTGATCCGGCGTCAATGTTTCAACGCGGACGAACGCCATCGCTTTCAGCACGAAAAGTTGGGTCGTCATATTGGTAACGCCCAGCACCAGCCCGCCGATCCAACGCGCCGTCTCCGGTCTGCGGTCGAAACATCGGATCGCGTATAACGTGCCCGCAAAGTTAACAATGGCAGACAGGGCGACCAGCGGTGCATCGAGCTTATATTCCGCAACGTTTCCGGAATGCAAGCTGAAAAAATGGACAGGAAAACTGGCAGCGCTCAATAGAAGGCTGCTCACGATCATTCCGCCAGAACTCCCCTTGCGCTTCCCCATGACCAGAAACGACAAATATGTCATCGCGACCCCCGCCAACAATACCGGAATTACGGCCCAGCCGACGACCAGCGTATAGTTCGAGGACAAATGGGCGACGAAAGTGATGGCCCACAGGCCAAGACCGAATACACCCGCCCCCGCCAACAGCCAATAGTGTCCCGCAATGCGGCCTCGCTTCTTGAAAGATTCGATCATGCTGAACATCGTGCAGGAGGAGAAGACAATAATTAGGAGGGATAGAAGAAAATAGATGGCTTGATTCAGGCTGAATGGCTGGTTCATAAAACTCCTCGAATATCCAATAATTCACTCCAGTTTTAAATTTCGACAAATTTCCATAAAATCCTTTCACATCTTTGACGGTTAGCCAAATTTCGACGCCATTGACGCTTAGGAGCTATAGACTGTCCGTTCCATATGCAGTTATAATATCGTTGGTAATTATAACCTGAAAAGGAAGGGGGGATTTTATGAAAACATGGGTAAAGGAATTCAGGGAATTTGCGGTCCGGGGCAACGTTCTCGATCTGGCGGTCGGCGTCATCATCGGCGCGGCTTTCGGCAAAATCGTCACCTCGGCGGTAAACGACCTGATTATGCCGCCGATCGGCAAGCTGCTCGGAGGGGTCAATTTTTCGGATCTCTTCATTAACCTCGATCCGGATATGAAGACGGCAACCGGCGAGAAGATTGTTTCGCTTGCGCAAGCGCAGCAAGCCGGCGCCGCCGTTATCGCCTACGGCAATTTCATTAACGCCGTCATCGATTTTCTCATTGTCGCATTTTGCGTCTTTCTTGTCGTCAAAGGCGCGAACGCGCTGCGGCGCCAGAAGGAAGAGCCGGCTCCGGCGGAAGAACCGAAGGAGAAGGAATGCCCGTATTGCCTGTCCGTCATTCCGATCAAAGCGACCC
The DNA here is from genome assembly GCF_050481165.1 of Paenibacillus cisolokensis. NCBI lineage: Bacteria > Bacillati > Bacillota > Bacilli > Caryophanales > Paenibacillaceae > Paenibacillus > Paenibacillus cisolokensis. Next base: position 10,089 of record NZ_JBCNFP010000005.1, on the reverse strand, counting down.
GCTGCGGACATTGCACTTCCGTACTTGGCGATCCGGCCGGCGAAGGCCACGGCGCAAGCCGCGCGTAAGCTCGCGCGCAACCGAATAACCGGCTATATGAAGGGGCTGTCCCAAAAGGTCTTGAATGATCGAGGGACCGCCCCTTCTTTTTTGTCTTATGCAGTCTCGTCCGCCACCGGACATTGAGGCGGAAGAGCGGCCGCCGCGATTATGTGACTGTCGGACCGTTCCAGCGAACCGATGTCACTGGTGGCAGCCGAAGATGGCTATGCCAGCGGGCCGCGATGTCGCCGGCGTTGGCCGATGATGGCTATGCCAGCGGGCCGCGATGTCGCCGGCGTTAGCCGAAGATGGCTATGCCAGCGGGCCGCGATGTCGCCGGCGTTAGCCAATCGACCCTTTCCCGCTGGGCAGCGGCCGCCGGTAACAGCTGATGAGCGGTGAATACTGCAAAAGTGCAGGATTTTTGCCCCAGACAGATGTCTTTGGCGCAAATTACTGCAAAAGTGCAGGATTTTTTGATCATTTCCGCCTTACACGCCGCTTGGAGGTCAAAAATACTGTATTATCGCAGAAATTTGAGCGTTCGGCCTGTTAATAGCGGGAAAAAACTGCACTTTTGCAGTATTGATTTTGAGCCGGGAAAACGTATCGAATATCCCCTCGAACAAAATAAAAAGCGGCCACCCGATATCCGGACAACCGCTTGGTCATAACGAAGTTATGGTGCTGATGAGAGGACTCGAACCTCCGACCTACGCATTACGAGTGCGTTGCTCTACCAGCTGAGCTACATCAGCAAACACAGCGAACACTTTTATAGAATACGATTTTTCATTCTGGATGTCAATAGGTTTTTAAAAAAAATTTTTTCTTGTCCGATTCCGGGCGATCCGTGAACCGACAATTGAATATTTTGTGACAAACCATTCGGCCGTTTTACAATAATACCGGGAAAAGGGAACTATTTTAAGCAGGAAATCGTCCAATAGATGTCGAAAGAAAGCGGAATGTCGGCAGAAAACCTATTTGCCGTTTAAGGTGAAATGATGTTTCGCGGAAATCCAAAGTGCAGAGTGCCGCTTTCCATGCGCTCAGGTTGGACTATTACCCCGGGGAGTGTTTGAAGCTAAATGCTGTTTAATTCGTTTGACTTTATCTTTTTGTTTTTACCAATCACCGTAATCGTGTACTTCGTGCTGAACCGGTTCCGCTTCGTCTTTGCGGCCCAGCTGTGGCTTGCTCTGGCGTCCGTATTTTTCTACGGATACTGGAATCCGAAATACGTTCCGCTTATTATGGCCTCTATCGCCTTCAACTACACGATGGGGCGTCTTCTGATGCGCAATGCGCCGGACCCGGCCGCCGAAGGCGAAAAGCCGCAATTAACCCCGGCGCAGATCAAAAAGCGCAAAGCGCTGCTGACGTTTGCCATCATCGGCAATCTGCTGCTGCTCGGCTATTATAAATACGCGGACTTTTTCCTGTCGAATCTGTCCGCCCTGACCGGCTGGCAGCTCCCGCTGCTCAAGCTGGTGCTTCCGCTCGGGATCAGCTTCTTTACCTTTACGCAGATCGCCTTTCTCGTCGACGCGTATAAAGGCAAAGCCCGGGAATACAACATCGTCAACTATGTGCTGTTCGTTACGTTCTTCCCGCATCTGATCGCCGGTCCGATTCTTCACCACAGCGAGATGATGCCGCAATTCGAGCGCAAGCGCAACAAAATATGGAACTGGCGCAACGCTTCGCTCGGCATTTACGTATTCTGCATCGGTCTGGTCAAAAAAGTCGTGATCGCCGACACATTCGCCGAATTCGCCAACGACGGGTTCGCGCAGGCGACCCATTTTGTCGAATCGTGGGTTGCTTCGCTGTCGTATACGTTCCAGCTGTACTTCGATTTCAGCGGGTATACCGACATGGCGATCGGCGCGGCGCTGCTGTTCAACATCAGGCTGCCGCAAAACTTCAACTCGCCTTACAAGGCGCTCAGCATCCAGGATTTCTGGCGGCGCTGGCATATGACGCTCAGCCGCTTTCTTCGCGATTATATCTACATTCCGCTCGGCGGCAACCGCAAAGGCGAAGCCCGCATGCTGTTCAACAATGCGATGGTTTTCCTGATCGGCGGCATATGGCACGGCGCCGGATGGATGTTCATTATTTGGGGCTTGATGCACGGCATCGGCATCGTCATCAACCGGCTGTGGCAAAAATACGGCTTCAAGCTTCCGAAATGGCTGGCCTGGTTTATTACTTTCCAGTTCGTCAATCTGGCATGGGTGTTTTTCCGGGCGGAAGATTGGGAACAGGCGTCCCGCATTTTGAAAGGAATGTTCGGCATGGGGCCGGACGGTCTGGCGCTGACATCGGCCAGGGAGCTGCTGCCGGCCATCGTGCTGATTATGATTTTCCTGCCGTTCGTCCTGTTTGTGAAAAACTCTTCCGAGCGGGCGGAATCGTTCCGGCCGACCTGGCAAAAAGCTGTCGCGGCGGCGTTCTTCTTCATTCTTTCGCTTATGTTTCTCAACCGCATCAGCGAATTTCTGTACTTTAACTTCTAGGACAGGAGGCGAAACGCTTTGCAATCTTATTCCGCATCCCAATCGATACCGGCACGCAAGCGGCAATCGGCCGGCGTACGGCTGACAGCCAAAGCCGGAAGGCGCATGGCGCTTCTGTTTCTCGCCTTCTCGCTCATATTCGCAGGTGCGGCCGTGCTGATCTCCTTTATCGTCGATCCGCTTCAGCACTACCATAAATCATGGTTTCCGCCGGTATACAGCTCGCAGCAGCGGTATCAAAACCCGGGGCTGGCGAAACACTACGATTACGACATGATTATTATCGGTACATCGATGACCGAGAATTTCGTCCCGAGCATCGTCGGCGAAGCGTTCGGCAGCAAAGTGCTCAAGCTTTCCATGAGCGGTTCTACCGCCGGGGAGCATTATCAGATCGCCAAGGTGGCGCTCGAGACGGGCAAGGTCAAAAAAGTGCTGTGGGGCCTCGATTATATGTCGCTCAAGGAAGGCGTGCGCGACGATCAAGGGGAGTTCCCGTTCTATCTGTACGACGATAATTTCTGGAACGACTACAAGTACTGGTTCAACTACAGCGTATACGAGCAGCTGGCCAAAGGGCTCTGGAAACGGGCGCAGGGACGCGCTCCGCAAGAGCTGGAATATTTGTATAACTGGAACTGGTTTTCGAATTTCAGCAAGGAAGCGGTTTTCAAGCATTACGAGCGGGCGAGCCAGGAGGAAGCCTTCTTCACCTTGAACGAAGAGCCTCTCGACGTCGTGCAAAACAGCTTCAAAACCAACATCCTGTCGCTTGTCCAGCAATATCCGGACGTCGAGTTCTACTTCTACTATCCGCCGTATACGATATTGCGGCAAGTCGTATGGCGGGACACCAACGAAGTCCGGTACGCCAACCAGCTGGAGATGAAGCGCTGGATGTTCGACCAGTTCAAGCCATACCCGAACGCCAAAGTTTACGAGTACCAGACCTTCAAAGATTGGACGTACAATCTCGATCTGTTCAAGGACATGTCCCACCACAATCAGGACGTGAATACCTGGATCGCCGAGACGGTTGCCCAGGACGACCCGCGCTTCCGGGTGACCGAGGACAATGTCGACACGTTCATTCAGGATCTGGAGCGGCAAGTGAAAACGGTGACGGTTACGCCGGAGGGAGAGCTGCGCAATATCGAAATCGCGTTCGGCAGCACGCCCGACGAGCTCCTCTGGTTTTCGCGCAAAGCGATCCGCGGCGACGAGCTGCTCGTGCCGTCGAAGGAGCTGGCCGAGGCGCTGCAGCTGCAGCTCCAGTGGGATCAAGCCACCAAAACGTTGACGTTGGCGAAGGACGGCCGTACGGCGGTCATGGTCGTCGACAGCCAGGAAGCGACCGTTAATAACGAGCCGAAGACGCTGCCGGAGAAGGTCATCCTGGTGGACGGCAAGACGCTTGTGCCGCTGCGCTTCCTGGCCGAAACGTTCGGATGGACGGTCGAGCTGAGCTATCCGGACGATCTGACGTCGCGATATATTCTGAACGAATAACTTATCAACGGATTCGGCGTTAAGGCGCCGGCCGCCCTTCTTGCTCCCGCCGCGGCGCTATGCCGGCAGCCGGAGGAAGATGGCGCTCCCGGCGCCTTTTTTGCTTTCGGGCTGCGCCAGACTGTCCGGATTCCGCTTCCCTTCCCGCGTTATGATATACTGAAACGCAAATGGAAACAGGCTTCGCCATCAATGGCCAAGCCTGCCGAACCTATTGTGAGATTGAACCGGGAGGGCGATCCATGCAGTTCCTCGCCATGCTGACCATGCTCGTCGACCATGTCGGACTGATCTTTTACCCCGATCAGCCCCTCTTCCGCATCATCGGCCGACTGGCGCTGCCGTTCTACGCCTACGCGATCGTTCTTGGCTACAGCCGTACGCGAAACGCCGGACGTTATGCCCTTCGCCTGGCGGTCATCGCCGCCCTGTCCCAATTTCCCTATATGTTGGCGCTTAACGACGGAGGCATCAATACGGTCGGGACGCTGCTCGTTTGTTTGGGTGTACTCATCGCGTTCGACCGCTTCGGACTTCCCTCGGCGTCCGCCATCGCGGCCGTCTCGGCCGCGCTTCTGGAGCTGTTGCCGTTCAGCTACGGCTTCTACGCGCTCGGTCTCGTGCTGCTGTACCGGTACGTCCTTCATTACGCCATCGGGTGGCACTTCGCCCTGAATATCGTCTACGCCTTCTACAAGCTGTGGCTGCTCCAGATGTTCAGCCTGCTCGCTACGTTTCTGATCGTCTACGCGCCGGATTGGCTGAAGCGGCTCGACAGGCTGGCCGTGCCGCGCCTGGTCTGGCGCAGCTTCTACCCCGCCCATCTGCTCGTGCTGGGGGCGGTCCGGCTTATTTTACATTGAATCGCCGGCGACATACCGATAGGGCAGCGTAAGCTGCCTGGGAGCTTGCCCCGTTTCGATCTGTTCAACGAGCAGCTCGACGGCCGAGCGGCCGATTTCTTCCATATCGTAATGAACCGTCGTCAGCCGCGGGGAAACATATTTCAGCATGTCGATATTGTCGAATCCCGTAATGCCGGCATCCTCCGGAACACGAACGCCTCTTGCGCGAAAATGATTGAGCGCTTCCAGCGCATATGCGTCGCACGAGCAAAAAACGGCGGTCCGCGCAGCGCCGCAGAATTCCAGCTTCGCCAGCTCGGAAACGAAATCTTGCGAGGTCACTACGATCGGCTCCTCCGCTCCCCGTCGCGCCAGCGCCTCGCGGAAACCGTCGAACCGTTCCGCCTGCGTATGGATGTTATGGCTCTCGCGGTATGTCAGCGGCGGACAAATATAGACGAACCGCCGATAACCGGCCGTCCATGCGCGGTCGGCGGCTTCGGCCATTGCGGACCGGTCGTCGATGCCGACATAGGAGCGCCGTTCGGACAGACGGTTGCACACCGCTACGAGCGGAAGTCCGAGCCGATCGAGGAACGCTTCGAATCTTTCGCCTTTATTGACCGGGAAGAGTACGATGCCGTCCGCCTTGCGGCTTTTCAAATGAGCGAGACATTGCTTCTCCGGCTCGCTCTCCTTTCCGGTCAGCATCAGCTGCACCAAGTAGCCCTTCTCCCGTGCAGTACGTTCCGCGGCGTTAACCAGCTGGGCGAAGGACCGATTGTTCAGATCGCCGATTACGATCCCGATCGTGCGGGACCGTCCGCTCGCCAAGCTGCGGGCCACCGTATCCGGCTCGTAATTCGCCTGCCTCGCCACCTCGAGGATGCGCCGTTTCGTCTCTTCCTTGATGCCGGGACGGCCGTTGAGCGCCCGGTCGACCGTGCCGATCGAGACGCCGCACCGTCTGGCGATTTCTTTGATGGTAATGCCCATTGCGCTGTTGCTCCTTTGTTATAGCCATCGTGCGCCTCCGGGATGAGGGCATGTCTTGCCGGGCAGCAGGATGCGGATCGCCACATAGCAGCCGCAGTGGCGGCAAGTGCCGTCAGGCAGCCTGTCGCCGCAAGCGAGGCAGGCCGCCATCCGCCGTCCGGCGGCCTCTTCTCCGACCCAGTCCATGCCGGCTTTGATCCTCTCGGCCATGCGCAAAATCCGCTCGCCATCCGCCGCATCCGCCGGCGGACAGCGCTTGCATGGCCGGTCGCCGCTCGCTCCGAAGGCGCCCGCCTTTTCTTCTATCATGCCCGTCAACGTTCAGCTCGTCAAGACGAGCGAGGCCACCGACATCGGCGGCAGCTCGACGCGCAGGACGCCGTTCCGCACCGTACCGATGCCGTCAAACGGTTTCGGCGCGACCGCGTCGGGCCGTTCGAACGTATTGTGCGCCTGCATCGCATCGGCCGTCAGCAGCCGGCCGACCGCTTCGGTCCTAGCGCCTTCGGGGAGACCGCGCAGCGCCAGCTCCACTTCGGCCGCAGAGTCCGGACGGGTATTGCACAGGCTGATATCGATCGTGCCGTCCGTCCGTTTCGACGCGGAGGCGCTGATCTGCGGGATAGCGGCATCGCCGTACCGGTATTCCTCGCTGTCCAGGCGCAGCGGCAGAAGTTCGGCATCCTGGTGGTGCTTGAACATCTCGAACACATGGTACGTCGGCGTTTTCACCAATTGCGCGCCTTCGGTCAGCAGCATCGCCTGCAGCACGTTGACCGTCTGGGCAATATTGGCCATGCGCACCCTTCCGCAATGACGGTGGAAAATATGGAAATTCAATCCGGCCACCAACGCATCCCGCATCGTATTCTGCTGATAGAGGAAGCCCGGATTGGTTCCCGGCTCGACGTCGTACCACGTTCCCCATTCATCGACAATGAGACCGACGCGGCGGGACGGATCGTACTGGTCCATAATCGCCGAATGACGGGTCAACAGTTCGTCCATGAACAGCGTTTTGCGCATGACCTCGAACCAGCCGTCCTCTTCGAACACCGTCGCCGACCCTTTGGCGCTCCATGTCCCCGGCACGGTATAATAATGCAGACTCAATCCGTCCATCAGCCCGCCCGCTTCGCGCATGAGCACCTCGGTCCAGCGGTAATCGGCGGAATTCGGCCCGCAAGCGATCCGGTATATCCGGTTGCCGTCGTAATTGCGGACATAGGTCTGATAACGCCGGTACAGATCGGCATAATATTCCGGGCGCATATGGCCGCCGCAGCCCCAATTCTCGTTGCCGACGCCGAAATATTTGAGCTTCCACGGCTCCTCCCGGCCGTTCCGCCGCCGCCAGTCGGCCATCGGCGATTGGCCGCCGAACGTCATATATTCGATCCACTCGGACATCTCCTGCACGGTGCCGCTGCCGACGTTGCCGCATATGTATGGCTCGCAATCCAGCAGCTCGCACAGCAGCATGAACTCATGCGTGCCGAAATGATTGTTTTCGACGACGCCGCCCCAATGCGTATTGACCATCCGCTTGCGCGACTCCTTCGGCCCGATGCCGTCCTTCCAATGATATTCGTCCGCAAAGCAGCCGCCCGGCCAGCGCAGCACCGGTATCCGCAAAGCCCGCAGCGCCTCCACCGCATCGTTGCGGATACCTTTCGTATTCGGAATCGGCGACTCCTCTCCCACCCACAGCCCTTCGTAGATGCAGCGTCCCAGATGCTCGGCGAAATGCCCGTAAATATGACGGCTAATAATTCCTTCCCGCTGATCCGCCTGAATAACGATTCGATTAGCCATTTCCCGATCTCCTCCCATGCCCGTTATCGGAATCCGTGTACGTACACGTTTTTTCGTGTACGTACACGAAAGCGCTATCTCAACAGTATCATGCCCGCCTTTATTTGGCAAGAAAAAAAAACGGCGCTTATCTTGCCAGCAGCCGTTTCAATTCTTTCTCGCAATCGGTTGCGGTCATATCCTCTTCATCCTGAAGCAGCCGGCGCACAAATTCCCGGACGGGGGGCGACAGCTTTAGCTCCCGCTCCCAGCCCGCATCTTCCGGCCTTTCCGGTTCATACCCGGTATACAGCAGAAACAGCATCAGATGTCCGGCACCATAAAGATCGCCGGAAGGGTACGGCTTGCGCAGCCGATGTTCGACGGCATCCCAACCCGCCGGCGACGCTTCTTGCTCTCCTTCTTCCATAGCGGCCTCGTCCCGCCAGTCGAAATGAAGCTGCTCGCCGATCCGGCAGGCCAGACCGAAGTCGACCAAGTAACAATGTCCGTCGCGCTGGATGACATTCGTCAGACGCACGTCCCGGTGCACATAGCCGATACCGTGCAAATACCGCAGCGGCCGCATGAGCGAAAGCAGCACCTGCAGCGCCTCCCGTTCCGTGAACGTGCGTCCCTTGTCCACTTGCTGCGCCAGGCTGTCGCCCTCGATCCACTCCGTCACGAGCGCTTCCCGGCCGCCGCGCTGGATATAGTCCTGCCAGCCGGGAATTTGGGGATGCCGAAGCTCCTTCAGTATGACGCTTTCCCGGCGCAGCAGCAGACGTCCCTTCTCCCCCGCGCTCGGCCGGTTGAACTTCAGCAGCACGCGCTTGCCGCGCTGAATATCGCAAGCGGCATAAGTCTGGCCGAAGCCCCCCGTTCCGAGCAATTTGCCGATGCGGTACCGTTTATTCCACAGCATGCCTTCCCGCAGCGGATAGTCGAGCCAATCCGTCCTTGCGCCTTTCCACCAATTTCGAAGCTTACGCACGGTAATCCCTCCACGGTTAGCGGTTCTTATGATGATTGCAGCGGCTCCGGGGGCAGAGGGCAAAAGCATCCGGGCGATGAACCAAAACGTATAGCTCATTTAAACGTATAATTCCTTAGGAGAAGCAGGAGCAACGGACATCAAACAGACACAACCATTCAAGCTGAGCATGCGCCTTTTTCACGGCGGCCGCCCGTGACGGATGCCCGCGATTCCCGCGAATACAGTTAAACAATCGTTAATAAACCAAACATCATACTGACCGTACGTTTATCGTTTGCTAAACTTCACCTTTTATAATGGTTTTATAGATTTGGAGGTGTCAAAACGTTTTATGATGAATGTCGTCTCTTTCAAAAACCGGTCCGTTCCGGTCTATTATTCGTCCGATCAGGCTGCCATGTTCGAATTGCTGCCGCACAAGCTGAAAGAACTGGAACTGAATTTCGATTTCCGGAAAAAGTGGAAACGAATCGCATCGGTCGAACTGGTGCGCGACGTTGCCGTGTTCCGATACAACGACGGCACGAAGCTGTATCTTGAAGTCGGATAATGTCCGGTCTGTCACGAGTCGGCCGCCGGCCCGTCCTCCGTATATTTGTATCCGACCCCTCTGACGGTGCGAATCCGGCGGGGCTCTTTCGGATTCGGTTCGATTTTGCGCCTCAGATTGACGATATGTACATCGACGGCCCGTTCCGTCACGAACGAATCGAAGCCGCGAACGGCGTTGATCAGCTCTTCCCGGCTGAACGCTTTGCCCGGATGGGTGATAAACTGCTTCATGATTTCAAACTCGGAGAACGTCGTCTCCACCGGCCGGCCGTCCACGAACAGGAGCCGCCGCTCCTCATCGAGCAGCACTTGCCCGCCTTCGGTGGACGCGGCCGTCTCCGCGCGAACGGCAGGACAGCGGGATCGGCGAATAATCGCCTCGATCCTGGCTGTCAGCTCATGCATGCTGAACGGCTTGCACATGAAATCGTCCGCCCCCGCCTTCAGCGCTTGCACCCGCTCGAACACATCCGTTTTCATCGACACGACCATTATCGGAACCGGCGAACGGCTGCGCAGCTCCCGGCACACCTCGATGCCGTTGCCGTCCGGCAGCACCAGATCGAGCAGCACGATATCGGGCTCGAACGACTCCGCCAGCTTGAGCCCTTCCCGAGCGGCGGCTGCCCGCTTCACCTCGTACCCCTCCTCCGACAAATACATCAACAGCATATCCCCGATCATGACGTCGTCTTCGATAACCAGTACTTTATCCATGCAACGGACACCTCGCCAGGAAAATCAGAATGGCAGGAGAATTCGGAATGAATCGGATGATGCTCTGTCGAAAATGGCCCGTATTTGGTTTTAACCTAAATTTCGAAAGCCC
>NZ_JBCNFP010000004.1:0-2267 GCF_050481165.1 Paenibacillus cisolokensis | reverse complement strand
ATCATTCGAGACAATGGAAGAAGCATATGCGGCTATTGACCGGTACATGGACTTTTACAACAATCGCAGAATGCACGGAAGTTTGAAACGCAAACCTCCAAAGGTATTTAGCGCTTGGATCCTGCAACAAAACGAAGAAGAACGCTCCAAATTCCATAAAGCCATGTAATCCGCTGAAAAACCTAGAATTTATACGATAATTAAATTTTTCGTGGCGTAGACTCCGGAATTAGGGGGCCTAGCCGATAATACAGTTTTTTTTGATCCGTTCAAGCCGGACAAGCGAGATTTTCCATAAATTACTGTATTTTTGCAGAATTTCGCGCCATAGTCATCTATTCGGGCCAAAATTCCTGCACTTTTCAGGCTGTTGAGAAAGTCGGGTAGGTTTTCGGTATCGTCAATTTTAATGTGGGGGCTCTCGTCTCGTTGAAGAAAAATCGATTTAAAACGATCTGAGAGCCAACTTTGAAGTCGAAAAAACAGATGAAATCAGCCCTTTCGAAAAAAGGGGGGTTTCCCAACAGCCTGACTTTTGCAGGCTTTTCGCAAAAGCAAAGCAAGCAATCGGCCAGGAAACGGGGGGCTGAATGTGGGGCGGGTCAACGTTCACTTGACGGCCGTCTTAATTCCTTCGTACCGGATGAAGATGTTCGACCGATTTATAGCGTTCGTCATACTGAATGAGATCGCTCACGGTTACAAATTTATAGCCCTGCTCCTTGAGCGCGGGAATAATGATTTTTAAGGCCTCAACCGTCTGCATACTGCCTATTACATGGTCATGAAACAAAATAATGTCGCCGTTGCGGATGTTGCCCAGCACTTTGTTCACGATTTTGTAAGTGCCGGGACGGGCCCAGTCGCGCGTATCCTGATGCCAGGACCACATGACGGTCAACAAGCCTTCCTTGCGGCTCTCCCGTACGAGCGTTTCGTTGTATATCCCGCCGGGAGGACGATAAAGGCGCGGCCGTTGACCGGTGACCTCCAAAATAATGTTCTGGGTCTTCCGAATCTCTTCCATCATAAATGGTATCGACTTGGTTTTATTCATGGAATGACTGTACGTATGGTTGGCAATTTCATGCCCTTCGCGCATTTCTCTAAGTACCAAATCCGGATAACGCTCCACCTTTTTTCCAAGAACGAAAAAAGTCGCTTTTGCATCGTACTGCTTCAGCAAATCCAGTATCAAAGCCGTACGTGTAGCATCCGGGCCGTCGTCAAACGTAAGGGCGACAACCTTTTTATCGGTTGGCACCTCCCATAAAATGTCGCCTCTCGATTCATAGTAAGCTCGATTTTTGACGACATTCGGTGCTGTCTTCTCCGCTCGAACTTTCGCATGCGGCGGTATCGTAAGGCAGACAGCCAGCATTATCCCTATCCATTTCAGGCAAGAGCGGTGCAATGGGTTTCCCCCTCCTTGCTGCATCAATCACGTCAATATCATTATCCCCCTGCCGCGAAAAAAACATTTTTGCACTATTTGCCATGCAATAAAAAAAGCTTTCCAGATCCGCGATCCGAAAAGCCGTTTTGTCGATATGCGCGTAGAGGGACTTGAACCCCCACGGTCTCCCGCCAGAACCTAAATCTGGTGCGTCTGCCAATTCCGCCATACGCGCGCACATGATAAATATGTGAAAAGCGTGTAAATGTACGAAAAACTCCTGACGGAGTTCTTTGCCGCTGAATATGAAACCAATACTGGTGAGCCATGAAGGACTCGAACCTTCGACACCCTGATTAAAAGTCAGGTGCTCTACCAACTGAGCTAATGGCTCATAAATGGCTGGGGATCTAGGATTCGAACCTAGGCATGACGGAGTCAAAGTCCGTTGCCTTACCGCTTGGCTAATCCCCAACATGGTGGACGCTGACGGGATCGAACCGCCGACCCTCTGCTTGTAAGGCAGGCGCTCTCCCAGCTGAGCTAAGCGTCCGTATGGTGACCCGTAGGGGATTCGAACCCCTGTTACCTCCGTGAAAGGGAGGTGTCTTAACCCCTTGACCAACGGGCCGGAGAAGAAACTGGAGCTCTCAACCGGGATCGAACCGGTGACCTCATCCTTACCATGGATGCACTCTACCTACTGAGCTATGAGAGCTTGAAATGGCTCCCCGAACAGGACTCGAACCTGTGACAACTCGGTTAACAGCCGAGTGCTCTACCGACTGAGCTATCGGGGAACGTTAACTCGGGCTTGCGCCCTGAAAACCGGATGCGAATGTCTGCGTCTAACCCTTTTGCCTTGCTTCTT